>CAZANJ010000163.1:0-6778 GCA_964486415.1 uncultured Anaerolineales bacterium | reverse complement strand
CCAGCTTGAGCGGGCTGAGTAGATACGCCAAGTCTTAGAATGGCTGAATCCGCTGAATCCCGCTGAGTAGGCTGAAAAGGCCGTTTCTCAGCGATATCAGTATATCAGTGAACTCAGCGGTTCAAACGATACGTCTCCATTCGCTTGCGGAAAGTGATGCTAGTTGGCTCGGCGCCCTGAATGTAGTTCTTATATCCATTGGCATAGACGCGGTCGACCGGCTCGGCGAGCAGCTCTCGCTCCACCCAGTCGGCCTCCTGTTCGATGTCCAGGTCGTCCAGGTCGCGCCAGATGACGACTACGCGCTCGATGCCGCGCCCGGTGCGCACTTCGCCGCGACTGACCACGTAGGTGCGTCCCTGATGCTCGTGTCGCTCCAGCCGCCGCACGTGCATTCCGATCAGATAATGAAAGGTCTCCACCAGATCCACGGCGGTCTCTGTGGGACTTTCGTGGTCGTGCTGAATCTTGAGCCTATAATCAAATGGGCGCTCGAATTCCTCCACGTTCAGCAGCGTGGGGCTGCCGCGCGTCTCGAAATCGAGCATATAGTGCAGCATATAATCGTCGAATTGATCCAGCAGCTCCTGCGAGGCACCGGCGGGCTTTTCGATCTTGATGTTGTTCAGCGCATCCTCGTAGGATTCAACACGCTGATACTTGATCATGTGGCCCATCCCCTCACAATCCTGGGGCACGCCATCCCGCCAGTTGGCGGAGAAGGCCACTTTCTGGATGCGGGATTTAATCACCGAGCAGGAGTAAGCGTCCATCTCGACCAGGATGTACTTGCGCTTGCCGCCAGCCTGTGCGGAGCCCGTCGCACCATCCTCGCGATTGAGTTCCATCACCGCGTGGGCCGTAGTTCCGGAGCCAGCGAAGAAATCCAGGACGAGATCGGCCTGATTGGTGACAAAACGCACCGCCCGCTTGATCAGCGGCACTGGCTTTGGGTTGTCGTGCACCTTGTGTCCGAAAAGCGCCTTGAGGGTTCTGGAGCCATATGGGGATAGATCAAACCATACATCATTGAGCATCCTCTCCGTCCTGGGAGGCACATAATGCTCAACCGTGTCATTCTTCTCGTTGTATCGCAGGAGATCGATTCTGGACTGCCCCGATTCCTTTAGTTGCTCCTGATACCATCCGTCAATGTTCTCATCAGTCAGGGGCTTTCCCTCTCGCCGAAACTGCGCCACCAGCTTATTATAGTTCTCGATAGCTCTCTGGCTTCGCGCTTCCGACCAGCGCCATTGCCCCGATGCTGGCTCGATGCCGAACAGCTCATAACGCATCGTGGGGCGGTCGGTGCCCCGCCAGTGACTGTTCCAACTGCCCGGCTTCTCCTCATCGAGCTCCTTGAAAAGATTTCGGAAGCGGGCCTCGGGGCGTTTGGCATAGAAAAGCACATACTCATACCCACGTGTCAGCGCCTCGATGGTATCGAATTGGGCCTGGACGCTTTTGACCCCCCTGCGGAAGAGGATCGTATTCCGGTAACACCCTGGACCAAATGCCTGATCCAGATATGTGCGCAGTTCCGGCATCTGATTATAATCGATGCTGATGAAATAACCGCCGCTATCGTGCAGGAACTCCCGCCCCAGTTGCAGCCTATCGTCCATCATCGTCAGCCAGGAGGAACGCCGGTAGTTGTCCTTGTAGACGAAATCGTCACTGCCGGTGTTATAGGGCGGGTCGATGTAGATGCATTTCACCCGCTCCCGGTACTTGGACATCATCAAGTTCAGCGCCTGAAGATTCTCGCCCTGCATCAGCACCCCATCGATGGCCCCGTCGAGATCCTCAAATGTGGCCAGCAGTCGCGCCTTGAAATCCTCGTCGAAGAAGGCCGTGTCGATCATCAAGCTGGGATGATTCTTCAGGAAGGCCCTGTCAAACTTCCCTCTCCACTTCTTCATGCGGTAGAGCCATAGCCACTTTTCCAACTGGGCCTCGTTCGCCAGAATCTCCGGATAGAGGGATTCTGGGACCCGATCCAGCGTGATGCAGTAATCGGTCCGCACCACAAACTTTCGCTTCTCGAAGAGGCGCTTCTGGAAATCCTCAATCTGGGCCAGAAAATCGATCACGCGGTGGGCGATCTGGCGCACGACGCGCATGCGGATCAGCACGCGCGAGGCCATACTAGGATAGCTCGCCGCCTCATCGGAATCGCCAGCCAGCAGATCGTCCAGGCGCATCACCTCCCCCTTGAGGAAGACGTCCAGCTCCCGGCGCAGGAAACGGCCCAGGTCCTTGTGGACAAAGTAATCCATCGTGTGACGGGCGGTGTAGCGATCCAGGTGCACGTCCAACAGCGGGGGCGAAGTAGGCGCAGGGGCGTAGTCCGGCGAGGCGGCCAGATGTCTGGCCAAATCCATAGCCTTCCGTTCCTGAAGCAGCTCGATGATCTCCGTGCTCAGCGCCAGGACGAGCACCGAGCGATCTAACCTCTTGCGTTCGCTCGTCGATGGCCAGGAGTTGTAAAGCTCCAGATAATGGGCCTCTTCCACCTCGGTGATGGGCCGATACTCGAAGTGGACGATCAGGGTGTGCGAGGAAGGGTCATAATTCAGTGGCTCATTCTCGCGCAGCACGAAATAGCGCTCATCGCCCTTGACGTTGTCCTGCGGAGTCTCGGCCCGCTGAAGCCGGAACCAGATATTGTACACAAATCCTGAGGCCGGTGAAGGATCGGTGGTGAAGTTATAATCGGTGAAGTGTTCGCCGGTCTTGACATAATATTGATCCCGGTTGGCCCAGTGGAGCATCACCTCCTGACCATTGTAGGGAGCGCAATACTTGGCTCCGTACGAGGAGTAGCGCCGCTCGGTGAGGAAGTCGCCCTGGTCATAGTAGCGGGAGAAGAAGCGCCACAGGTCATTGAAGATGCGGGCTTCAGTCTCCTCATCAATCCGCGTTTCCCCATCTTCGTGATCGGTCTCCTGGAAAAGGGCTAGCGCTTCCTCCACGGCTTCGAGCAGATCCTGCTCGATGAACCGCTCGACCTCGCCCCGCTTCTCGTTCATGATGCGGTAGATTCCGAAGTCGAGCGCGGCGTGGTCAAACTGGAAAAGGTCGCGGAGCAGGGCCTGGAGCTTACGACGATTTTTATCTCGCTTGTCCTCTTTTTTCACTGGCATTTTCACGTTCCTCTCAATAGTCTGGGACGATTGAGACCCCAAAGGTTTCTAGGAACCCTCAGGGTCTTGTCTCCATCTCTTTGAGATAAATTGTCTCAATAGTGAGGCGGCTCAAGGGATAGCGCTATATAGAGATCACAGCGGGCGCTGATAAATGCGATGGCGCTTATACCACTCGGCGCCGATGGCCTTCACCTCGCCCTGGCTTTCCACGTTGTCCTCCGCCACCTGTATCAGATCGGCGTCATGAAAATCGAACTGGAACACGCTCCGGGCCAGCTCGATGTAAAGCACCGCGTTGGCCCCCGTGCCCTGATACCTGGGCAGCAGTCCCACCCCGTTGAAGTTGACCCACTTGGTGCGCTTGAACTCAAGCAGAATGTGCAGCCAGCCGAGGGGCCAGAGCCGCCCGCCGGCCCGCTGAATGCCGGCCGAAATGTCAGGATAGCCGAGCACGAAGCCGATCACATCCTCCCCCTTCATCACCAGCTTGATCAGCCGGGGATTGGCGATGGCGATGAAGCGCTCGGCCAGAGCCTCGATCTCGGCGTCGCCGACGGGATAATAGCCCCAGACGTCGGTGAAGGCCTCGTTGTTGATCCTCTGGATCTCCGGCACCCAGCGGCGCATCTCCCGCTTGCTGGTGAAGGATTTGACCCAGAAGCCGCGCCGCTCCTTGACCCGCTCGGCGATTTTGTAGAAGCGCTGCGGCAGGTCATAGTCCCCGCTCAGGTGGGCGGAGAGGTGGTCGATCTCCTTCTCGAAGCCCAGGGCCTCCAGGAAATGCCCGTAGTAGGCGTAATTGTAGGGAATGCCCATCGCGGGGCGGTACTCGAAACCCTCCACCAGCAGGCCATGACCGTCGGCCCGCAGCAGGCCCCGGGGGCCGATGAGTGTCTCCAGCCCGCGCGAGCGTGCCCAATCCGAAGCGGCCTCAAGCAGCGCGCGCGCCACGTCCAGCTCCTCGACCACCTCGAAGTAGTAAAAGAAGGCCACCTTGGCTTGCTGGTATGCGTTGTAGCGCCGGTTTTCGTGCACCGCGATGCGCCCCAGAATCTCGCCATCACTCTCGGCGACGAAGAAATCGGCCTCGGAGTGGCGATAGAAGGGATACTTCGCGCGGTTCAGCGCGAGCTTCATGTCAGATACCATCGGCGGCACCCACTGGGGGCAATCCTGGTAGAGCCTGAAGGGGAAATCGACGAAAGAGCGCACGTCTCGGCGGTGCTCTGTGTTTACCTTGCGAATCTGCATTGGGCCTCCAAATTGCCGGGCGTGAGAGCCCGGCTCGCTGCAGCGGAGCAAATGTAAGGCGGTTTTCGATAACCACCGAATCACTCCACAAAGAAGCCGACGCCCAGTATGCCCGGCCCGCCGTGGGTGACGATGGCCGGCGGCACGTCGAGGATCGGCAGCGGCGGAAGATCGAGCTGGGCCTGCAGATCGTCGGCCAGGGCCTGGGCCTGATCGGGCACACCGGCGTGCATCACCGAGAGGTGTCCGCTGCCGTCGCGCGGGATCTGCTCCAGCACCAGCTCCTTGAGGCGGGAGACCGCTCGCCTGTGTGTCCTCTGCTTCTCGAACTGATCGACGCGCCCATCGCGGAAGGTGAGCAGCGGCTTGATGCGCAGCACGCTACCCAGCAGCGCCGCCGCCCCGCCGATGCGCCCGCCCTTGGACAGAAACTCCAGCGTGTCTACCATGAAGTAGATGCGGCAACGGGGGATTAAGTCGCGGATTTTCGCCTCAATCTCATCTGCGCCGAGGCCCTCCTCGGCCCACCGCGCGGCCAATTCCACCATCGTCGCCAGGGGGCTGGAGATGACGCGCGTGTCGATCACCCGGATGTCGAGATCGGGAAAGTCACGCGCGGCGACGGTGGCCGAGCGAACGGTGCCGCTCACCTCGGTCGAGGGGTGGATACAGAGGATCGGTTCGCCCGATGGCGCCATACGCCGGAACTGCTCAGTGAAAAGATCGGGGGGCGGGGCGGAGGTCTTGGGCAATATCGAGGAGGTGCGCAGCTTTTGCATGAAAGCAGCGTTGTCAAGCTCAACGCCCTCCAGGTAGGTCTCCTCACCGAAGACGATCACCTGGGGAATGACGGGGATGTCATATCGCGCGGCTATCTTGGCCGGCAAGCCCGCTGTGGTATCTGTGATGATATTGACCATAGGCTACCCCTCGCTCACATGCTTCCAATCTTCCAGGAAGCGTGCCAGCCCCACATCCGTGAAGGGGCTTTGTATCATCTTCTGTAACACCCCGAAAGGCATTGTGATGATGTCCGCCCCGGCCAACAGTGCCTTTCGCACGTGCCTGGGATGACGGATACTGGCCGCCAGCACCTGACAATCGAAGCCGTAGGTGTCAAAAATATCTCGCGTCTCGCGCACGACCTGCATGCCATCCAGCCCGGCGTCATCGATGCGGCCCACGAAGATGGAGGCGTAGCTCGCTCCGGCCTTGGCGACTAGATATGCTTGATTGGGAGAAAAAATCAGCGTGGCGTTGACCCGGCCGTTGGGCCAGGAAGAGATTTCCCGCATCGCCTTCAGCCCCTCGGCCGTGGTGGGAATTTTGACGAAGACGTGCTCCGACCAGGCCAGAATGTCCCGCGCCTCCTCGATCATCCCCTCGGCATCGGTGCTGACCACCTCGGCGCTCACCGGCCCCTGCACCATCTCCACGATTTCGAGTGTGTTAGCCTTTAGATCGGCGGTGCCGGCACGCATCATCAAGGTGGGATTGGTGGTCACCCCGTCCAGCACACCCCAGCTCGTCGCTTCGCGAATCTCATCCAACTTTGCTGTATCCAGGAAAATTTGCGTCATTTTGACCTCCTCTGTTTATAAAAAATTGCTTAGAAGCCCATATCGGGCCGTTGAGCATCTATAACTCCACAAAACGCGGCCCGCCCAGGGCATAGGTTCCCACCAGGATGCGCGCCGCTTTGACCATCATCGCGGTCAGGTCTAACACCTCCTCCGGCGTCCCTCCCAGAGCTACCATGCCATGGTTTTGTAGCAGCATGACGCGCGGCCGCTCTCCGCGCCGGTCGATGTAGCTTCGCAACCCTTCGTGTACTAATCGTGCCAGCGGCTGTCCAGGCGGCGCGTAGGGCACGAAGAGCGGCTCTCCGCAGACGAGCGCTTCGGCGGGGAAGATGGAGCCGGCGAAGGCCTCCTCGGCCTCCTGGGCGCAGAGGATGGCGTTGAGGGCCGTGGGATGTGTGTGCCCCACGAACGCGGCATCGCTCAGCGAGAGACACAGCGCGTGCATCGCCGTCTCGATGGAAGGGCCGCCTTTCCCGTGCGGTGTGTCCACTGTGGCGGCGCTCAGGTGCGCTCGCACTTTCTGCTCCGGCATCGACGGGGCCTCCAGCAGCGTCAGCGCGTCATCCAGGCGCACGCGCAGGAAGGATGATTTGTCCGCCTCGGCCATATACGTGCCGCTGGCTTTGACCCAGAATGTCTCAGCGTCCACACGCGCCGATGTGTTACCCTCTCCCAGGATCACGTAGTCGCGTTCGGGAGCGCCCAATGCACGGGTCAATTTTAGCAATTGTTCTAGAATTGTCATAATGTTAGAGTGTACCACAGGCGGGCATAAGGGCAAGTTGCTGCCGCTTC
>CAZANJ010000162.1:0-6786 GCA_964486415.1 uncultured Anaerolineales bacterium | reverse complement strand
GGGCGCGCGAAGGCTGTGCTCTGGACAAGTGGTTGAGGTGCTCGATGATGTGCAGACAGCGGATATGGTACGCGCTTATGGGCCTGATGGTGCTTTCCTGGCGCTGGCGTCTTATGATGAGGATGCCAATGTATGGCGCCCCCGGAAGGTTTTCTGCGCTTCGGGCTATGAACCTCACATGAAGGGAGAGTTGGAGCACTGACCGATGCGCGTTGTTCATGATCTGGCAGAAGCCACTTCTTATCTGGAAGTACGCCACTCTTCTGTAAAGGGAAGCGAATCGACTCCTTTACGCACTTTTGTGACCATTGGAGTCTTCGATGGGGTGCACCGAGGCCATCGGCAGCTCATCGCCGGCATGGTGGATGCAGCTCACGAGATCGGTGCTGTCCCTGTCGCTATGACATTCGATCCTCACCCTGCGACAGTGTTGAGCGATGCTACCACACTTCTGCTGTCGAGCGTGGAGGATCGCATAGAGTATATGGCTGCTTTGGGCCTCGAAATTGTGGTCGTTTATCCCTTCACCCGAGCCACAGCTAACACATCGGCCGCGGGCTTTGTCGCCAATTTAGTGCATCACCTACGTCCAGCTCAGATGTGGGTCGGTCCAGATTTTACGCTCGGTCATAGATGTGAGGGAGATGCCTCCTTCCTGCGGCGGCAGGGGCACGAGGATGATTTTACAGTGAATGTCGTCGAGCCATTGGTTTGGCGCGGGGATGTGGTGAGCAGTAGTCGCGTGCGGGAAGCGTTGCGATCCGGGGATATACGTGAGGCGAATGGATGCTTGGGGCGTCCCTATCGTCTATCCGGTCGTGTGGTGCGAGGGCGCGGTATGGGGCGCGACCTGGGCGTGCCTACGGCTAACCTTTCCTTGCCCTCAGATCGACTAATTCCAGGTGGTGGCGTGTATGCATGTAAGGCTCACGCAAATCTTGAGGGCGGGGTGATGACTCATCCGGCGGCGGTGAATGTGGGTATCCGTCCTACATTTGCCTTGCAAGATATGGTTGTCGAAGCACACTTATTGGATTCCGATGCGGATCTGTATGATCGGGAGTTGAGGTTGGATTTCATCGCTCGCTTACGGGACGAGCGGGCCTATCCTTCCCACGATGCGCTGGTAGCTCAGCTTCACAAAGACATTACCCAGGCCCGTCGCATTTTGAAAGGTGTTCAGTAGAATAAAGAAACCAGGGTTTTGTGAATACCCTGGTTTCTATTTTTTCATTCGTTATTTGTCATTGGATATTGGACGTTTTTTCATTTATCGTTATTCGTCTCAATATCCACCAACTCCGCCCACTCGCTGTGGATGCCGTCCTCCGTAACGCCGTAGTAAATGTGAAGCCCGTTTTCTTTATCCTCACGTTGAACTAAATCATAACGTTTGCGTCCGGCGTACTTGCGTTGTTTGTACAAGCCGATGTCTCCTTGCCATTCGATCTTGCTTTTGTCCATTGGATGGTCCTCGGCTTGGGTGATGGCGTAATGCCAGAGCCTCCGCGCTGATTGGCGGGTGACGTTCTTTATCTCATTGTCGTTACGCAGGTCGCGCATCGTGTGGTAGAGTGTCCCCTTACGCTCCACGCTCTCCACGATCTCTACCCCTGTTCGAGGCGGTTCGACTTTAGAGCCCGATTCTTCCTCCTCTTTTAGTTTGGACCCCAAGCCAGATGCCTGCTTGACTAGATTGACGATCTCATCCCGCACTGCCATATTGGTCTCGTTCTCGCTGCGTATATAGATTCTATTCTCGTCGATGGCATAGGGTGCATCACCGCCCCGAGGTACTGCGATGCGGATAATCTGTTTATTCTGTGTTTTCTTGACGTCCAGTTTGGCATCGATAGGGGGCGTGATCCGACGTTCAATTTCTGCCTGGAGTTTCTTAATCACACGCGAGGTGTTGCTCACCCCAAGTGGGCTTTCATTGGGATCGGCGCTCACGCCGACGTAAATGGCGCCACCGTTCGTATTGGCGAAAGCGCTGATGTCTGCTAGGATGGCGTAAAGATTGCCTCCTCGGCGTGTGTAGCGGGCGTGGAAGTCCTGCACGATGGTAGATCCTTCTTCTCGTGCTGCTTGCACGTAATCCATCGGCTCCTTGGCTGGCCGATAAGGGCGTGTGAGAGCGAAGTCGTTGCCCAATAACACTTTGCGCAGTGCCTCGAAGCTCACTTCGGGTAAGAGGATCTCTGTCGTCCGTTCTCCAAGTCCTAGATGATGGTGGTCATCTGGATCGTGGACGAGACGGTGGCAATCGGAGCCTTGGATACAACGCATAGGACGCGGATATTCGGGGCGTGAGCCATTGAAGAACCTCATTGTAGTGTGGCGCCCTTTCTTCTCCATGTCGGTCACCTCCAGGGCGTGGAGGTGAGGATCCTGTGTGTAGGCTATGCGCGTTTGTCCTCCGAATCCCATCTTGCGCATTGCTACGCCATGGTTAGCGTTGGCATGAGCTGCGATGACGATCCCCCCAGCCGCATCGATGACGCGGTAAGCGGTCAACACGTCGCTGGTCGCCCCGACCTGTGTGCTGCCGTCGTCGATCTTTTCCGGCGGAATATTGAGCTTGCGCAGGATAAACTCCAGTTCCCGCACGTCCATTTCTAGGGGGAATATGCCTAAAATGTGAAAGCCCAGCGTGGCCGTGAATTCGAAGCCAGGTAGTACCAATACCTTATCCAATAAGCGTTGATACTCCTTGAGTTGGTGAGCCTCCTTGGGTTGAATGCGCCCCAAACGCTCAAGCATCTCAAGTTTTTCAATTTCTTCCATCATCTCCCGATATCCCGCTACTGTGTTGTGATCGGTGAAGGCGATAATATCGAGGTCTTTACTTTCGGCTACCTCTAAAATGTCTAAATAGGAAATCTCCGGTTCCAGAAAATCGCTGGAAGCGGGTGTATGCACATGGAGGTCTATTTGTCTCCACGCTGCTTTTTTTCGTTTTGTGTTTTTGTTTGTCATCATTATTCATCCTGTCTACTGTTACTCTGATATTGAACGTCTGTCGAACAGTAGGCAGCGATGAGCACGATCAATGAGCGATCAACATTCAACAATCAATAGGATGGACTACGCCTCGGTCGGAGGGCTTTCAGTTTACAGCATTGCGAAAGAACCCATGGCCGATCTGCCCAAGTACAAAACTGCTTCGATTTGCTAAGTTTAGTTTGAAACGCGATTTGATTTTTCATTCTATTGTCAATGTGAGTCGAATTGGCTATTTTACCGGAAGGTAGTTCTTGCTTTCCGCGAGTCCCCTTTTTGGTTTATTTGAGCAGGTTTTAGTGTGACAAAAATGAGGTTGGCGCCGTTTGTTCAATCTCAAGCGGCGCTATGCCAAACCAAGCATTAAACCGTGCTCTCACAATTGGCCGATCAAAATCAGAGTCGCCATGCTTGTGCACCTTGGGGGACCGAGAACAATTCCTTCAAAATGGCTGCTGTAGCCCAACTCAACTAAGTTGAGGGCTCATTGTGTACTCAATCGTTGCCTACATCAAATTTTCAATTACTTCAAGAATCTCGGATGGACGGAAGGGTTTGAGGACGAAATCATCGGCGCCAGCCTCCAGGCAGGCATCCGATCGGTCCATCCCCGATGTCATAATCACCGGAATCTCTTTCAAAGTTTCGTCCTGTTTGAATTCTCGCAATGCATCAAGCGTGTCTCCATGCGCAATGTGCACGTCCATCAGTACGAGTGCTGGATTCGCTTGCCGCGCAGTCGGAATGACTTCGTCTTGGTGGGACACGATGGCTGTTTGGTATCCTTCCATCTCAAATACAGTCTTGAGTAGACCCCTGAAGACTTCATCATCATCTACGACGAGGATTTTGTTCATTATGTTATCCTTTTTCTCAGAAGATTTACTCGAAGCACGCCCCAGGGATTCAGAAAAGAATTAACATACACTTTCTGCTCAGCTTGGATCGTCAAATCCGGCAGAAGCGATGGGGTAAGTCGTTTATTTCCAATTCCCTCAAGCACTGATTGTTTTCCTGTTGGGGCTCAGCTCGAGCTTTATATCCATACCTCCGGGAGAAATTTCCCCCGCCCTATCCCTCCGGGGCCAATGCCACGTTGAACACGTCATCGACTCGCTCGGTCAAGGTAAACTCTAGTTCGTCTTTTACCTCCTTTGGTATATCCTCGAGATCTTTCTCATTTGGTTTGGGCAGGATGACGGTTTTTAATCCGGCCCGATGGGCGGCTAGCACTTTTTCCTTGATACCGCCGACGGGCAACACCTGTCCACGCAATGTAATTTCCCCCGTCATCCCCACGTCGCTCCGTACCTTGCGATTGGTCAGCAGAGAGGCCAGCGCTGTAACAATGGCGATGCCGGCCGAGGGTCCATCCTTGGGAACTGCGCCCTCTGGCACGTGAACGTGGATGTCTATTTTCTCGAAAACGTCCTCTGAAATGCCTAATTCTTTGGTTTGGGAACGAACGTAGCTCAGCGCCGCTTGGGCCGATTCCTTCATCACATCGCCCAGTTGGCCTGTGACCATAAATCCTTTGTTCCCGGCCATCTTCGAAGCCTCACAGAAGAGAATATCCCCACCGGCGATGGTGACGCCCAGGCCGGTTGCAACCCCGGGCAGTTGCGTGCGCAGTTTGGTGTCGGGGAAATAGCGCGGCTTTCCCAAAAAGTCTCGCACGTTCTCCGTCGTCACTTGTACAGGTTCTATATCCTGTTCTTCCATTTTTTGCTTGGGGCCGAGTTGGAGCGCTATACGTGTCACTACTTTGCGACACACTCGCCCAATCTCACGTTCCAGATTGCGCACACCGGCCTCGCGGGTGTAATCGCGGATGATCTTGCGTAGCGCGTCGTCGGTGAAACTCAACTCCCTGGCCCAAAGGCCATTCTCGCGCAACTGCCGGGGGATGAGATACCCTTGCGCGATATGCACTTTCTCCGTCTCCGTGTAGCCTGAAAGCCTCAGTATCTCCATCCGATCCTGCAGTGGCGCCGGGATGGTATCGAGCACGTTCGCCGTGGTTATGAACATCACCTGAGAGAGGTCGAAGGGCACATCCAGGTAATGATCTCGAAATTCTCGGTTCTGTTCTGGATCCAGCACTTCTAACAATGCTGAGGATGGGTCGCCTCGGAAATCTTTCCCCAGTTTATCCACCTCGTCCAGCATGAATACCGGGTTACTCGACTCCTCGCGCCGCAGTGCCTGGATGATGCGACCCGGCATAGCTCCGATATAAGTGCGCCGATGTCCTCGGATCTCGGCTTCGTCGCGCACACCGCCCAGAGATTGTCGGATGAACTTGCGCCCCATCGCTCGCGCGATGGATTGGCCCAAGCTGGTCTTACCTGTCCCTGGCGGTCCCACGAAACAGAGGATTACTCCCTCGCGCTCGCGGCGGATGATGTCCGTAGCCTTTTGTTGCTCAAGTTCCTCTTTGCGTTCGGCCCGCAGCTTGCGCACAGCCAAGTATTCGAGAATGCGCTCTTTGACATCTTCCAGGTCATAATGGTCTTCGTCGAGTACGTCGCGGGCGTGGGTAACGTCGAGGTTGTCCTCGGTTTCAGTATGCCATGGGAGGTTGGTTAGCCAATCGAGGTAGGTACGAACAAGGCTATATTCGGCGGAAGCGGTGGGAATCTTGCTCAGGCGTTCGAGTTCACGTTTTGCCTCTTTCTCCGCCTCTTCCGGCATTTCGCACTGCTCGATTTTTTCGCGGAATTCCTCTATCTCAACCTGGTGGTCATCGGTCTCGCCTAACTCTTTCTTGATAGCTTTCTGCTGCTCGCGCAAGAAGTATTCGCGTTGGGTCTTCTGCATTTCTGACTGGGCTTCACTTTGGATCTTGCGTCCTAGTTCAAGCACTTCTACTTCTTTCATCATTAGGCCCAGCAGCTTGCGCAGCTTGAGGTGTGGCTTGTCGATTTCTAGCAGGCTTTGTGCATCTTCCAGTTCCAGCCGCATGTGGTTTGCGACCGCGTAGGCTACTTGTAAAGGGTCCTCGACCTCGGCCAGCATGGCGTCCATCTCTTCTGGTATAGAAGGTGATAGATCATTCAGGTGGCGGAAGTTTTCCAGGATACCCCGTTTCAACGCCTCCACTTCTAATGATGTCTCAACCTCTTCTGGGATCGCGGAGATATAAGCTGTCAGGTAGGGTTGTTCATCCACGAACTCTTCGATCCGGATGCGCATTAAACCTTGGATGATCAACGTGAGCGTGCCCTCGGAGGACTTTGATAGACGATGGACGACTGCGGCTGTCCCTACGCGATACACGTCGTCTGGCCCCGGTGTCTCCACTTCCGAATCTTTGCTGGCCACGAGGCCGATGAGTTTGTTTCCGGATACAGCTTCGTCGATCAGTTGTATTGAGCGCTGTTGCCCAACGCGGATGGGGACAGCCGTCATAGGGTAGACTACGAGACCACGCAGTGGCAAGATCGGAATCTTTGACGGGATGTGAAGTATGTTACCATCACCTGTCCTCTCATTCAAAGATGCGCTTAGACCTTTCATTATCATTGGGTTGACCAGTGGATTCAACCAATTTTCTGTTGCTATTCCCGGCAGCTTATACGACATCCGCTTCTTCGGTCCTCCTGTTCTTCCGTACCTTCCGAATAATCAAGGTTACACTCCTGTACTGAGTTGAATGGCTTCATTTCGTGAACTCTGTTTATTGTACCACAATTATATCGCTGGTTCAACTTATGAATTTAGAGCAAAAACAACTATTCCCTTGATTTTCTTAGCATTCCGGTGTATCATATGCGCTTGATG
>CAZANJ010000161.1:0-6809 GCA_964486415.1 uncultured Anaerolineales bacterium | reverse complement strand
AACTGCGAGGAAGTGAGGGCCTTGCGCGATATGCTGGGTAGGGGCGATGTCGATGGCTGGCCGATGGTCGATCCAATGCCGTTGGTGGCATTCTTCGACGAACTGTGGGAGAAGATTCAGGCATCCTGGCAGCGCCCAGAGCGCAGTGTGCCGGGAACAATGAATGAGGACCAAATACCCGAGAGTGAGGCTTGGGCGGAGAGATCACAGGAAGGTATGGAGAAGAGAGGGTCAGAAACTGAGCAGAAGTCTAGCAAACCGTGGGAGCTCATTCCAGAACATCGGTGGGATAGGACTGCCGTGAAAATGTGGTGTGAAGGATATTTGGGCCAGGAGATAGCGAACCGCGTCAATGTTACCGCTAAGACTGTTCACAATCGCCTGTCGAGACTGCGTCAGCTTTACCCTGATGCTGATATTCCACTCGATAGTGAGAGATAGTTATCATAGCAAGAATTGCCTTGTCGTTGGAAAAAAATGGCATCTGAGAGGTCGATGATGGAGATGTGATGAAGGTTTAGGATGATCTGGGAAGGTTTGGGATAGTTTGGGAGGGTTTGGGAACTGCTGGGATATTGACAGCAGGAAATAGAGTGTGGTACAAAGACAGTGCGAAACGATGCACTGTCTTTTTTCATTTGGAGGTGTTACCAATGACTGTCACAAGGGTACGAATCCCACTTGAACAGCCTGAGTACTCCGGACTTTTGGGTATGTCTCGGGCCGAACTGCGTAGCCCCGATGACCAGCTTCGCTACATCTTACGCCAGGAGCTGAGGCGTCGTGGGCTACTCCAATCCCATCGTTCTCAGCATCAGATAGAGGAAGAGGAGATAGAAAATGAATCATAAGGAATGCAATACCGCCACCGGTGGAGCGGTGGCGGCAAGCCGAGATGCGCTGATAGGCATCCGAGTATCAGGACCATTATATGCCCTCTCAGTGCGTGTGTCAACCCACGGAGATCCACGATGAAAGTCATTGAGGATGTCAAACGCCGGCTGGACATCGTGGACATCGTGAGTGAGTACGTAGATCTGAAATGTTCAGGGCGGCACTATCGGGCACTCTGTCCATTTCATGCTGAGGAAAGTCCATCCTTCGTGGTTTACCCAGACAGCCAGCGCTGGTACTGCTTCGGGGCTTGCGACGAGGGCGGCGACGTCTTGGATTTCGTGCAGCAAATCAACCAGTGGGACTTCCCCACTGCTCTGCGGGAATTGGCCCGGCGGGCCGGGGTCGAGTTGAGGCCGCTGTCGCCGGAGGAGAAAGAGCGACTCGCAGCCCAGCGCTCCTACGAGGCCGGGCTGGGTCGGGCAGCCAACCAATTCGCCGCGAAGCTGCGAGATACAGCGGTCGCGTTGGCCTACGCCCGCGGCCGGGCTTGGTCCGACGAGGTGATCGAGGAGGAGGAACTGGGCTGTGCCGACGGAAATGACCTCCCCGATCTGGGGGACGAGCGGGCGCAGCGAGTGACCGCGAGCCTGAACCGCTGGGCCGGGAGCGTGGGCGGGGCGCTGATCTACGCTCATCGGGAGCGCGGTCACATCGTTTACCTGAGCGGACGGTCCATCGCGGGGAAACGCCACTACAACCCGTCCTCGGACCTGGCCGGGCCGCGGCGCCCGTACCTCAACGCGGTCTACTCCTCACAAGTTCCGGCGCTGATCATCGTCGAAAGCCCGGCCTGCGCCATCTCGCTGAGCGGCTGGGGCATCCCGGCTCTGGCGATGGGTGGATCGGGGCTCAGCGGCGATCTGCCGTGGAGGCTACAAAAACACGTCGAGCACAATGCAATGATCTACGCGGTGCCCGATGGGGACGGTCGTACCGACGTCGACGCCCTGGCCGAGGTGGTGGGGCCGACGTTGGGCGTGGTCTCGCTGCCGGAGGGCATCGAGGACGTGAACGCTTGGGCGCGGGACGGCGCGATGGCCGAGGACTTCTGCGATCTGATGGACGCCGCCCCGACCTGGCTGGATCTGGAGATTGAGCGGGTGGCGGGCATCCGAGGCCAGCGGGCGACGGCAGCGCAGCGTGAGCTGTTCGAGATACTGGCCGATCTGGACGGTTTCTTGCTGGAGAGCCGCTATCGCGAGCGGGTGAAGGAAGCACTGGAGATCGGGCAATCGCAGTTCAACCGGCTGCTGAAAATGGCCCGCGGAGATAGCATCGAGCGCCAGGAGGACGACGAGCGCTACACCATCGAGGACGGCCAGTTGTGCGTGGTGCGCTACACACGGAACGGCGAGCGACACGTCGAGCCTCTGTGCAACTTCGTGGCCGAGGTAGTGGAGGACGTGACATTCGACGATGGTCTGGGGAAACCGGAGCGGCACTTTCGGATCGCGGGGCGGTTGAACGACAGCACGCCATTGCCCACCGTGGAGGTCGAGGCCGATAAATTCCCCCGTATGGATTGGGTCTCGGACGGCTGGGGCGTGCGGGCCATTCTCCGGGCCGGAGGATACCGGAAACAGGCCCAGTTGCGCGAGGCGATCCAGTTGCAGAGCGGTGAAGCCGAGCGGCGACACATCTTCACCCACACCGGCTGGCGCGAGATCGACGGCGAGCGCGGCTTTTTGCACGGCGGCGGGGCGGTGGGCCGGGATGATGTGGAGGTGGAGCTGGATCTGAACCTTTCCCGATACGTGCTCCCCAATCAGCCCCAGGACGTTCAAAAAGCGGTCGCATCGAGCCTGCGCTTCCTGGATGTGGCCCCGGTGACGGTCACGGTGCCGATGTGGGCCACGGTCTACCTGGCGCCGCTGACGCCGATCCTGGAGCCCGCCTTTATGGTCTGGCTGTATGGGCTGACGGGCGTGCATAAAAGTACGCTTGCCGCGTTGGCGCTATCCCATTACGGCGCGTTCACCTACAAGACCTTGCCCGCCGACTGGTTCGACACCTCGGGATCACTCGAACTGGCCTGTTTCTGCGCGAAGGACACGTTGCTCGTGATCGACGACTTCGCGCCGCGTACCGACCCTTACCAGGTCAGCGAGATGGCCCAGCGGATCGCGTACGTCATCCGCGCGATGGGCAACCGCAGCGGACGCGGACGCCTGACGTCCAACATATCGCAGCGACCGGTCCATCCGCCGCGGGGGATGGTGCTTTCCACCGGGGAGCAGTTGCCGAGCGGATGGTCCAGTATGGCGCGGGTGTACACCGTCGAGATGAAGGCCGATGACGTGGATCTGGAGACGTTGACGGTGGCCCAGGACGAGGCCTGGCGCTATCCCCACGCCTTGACCGGCTACGTAGAATGGCTGGCCGGTCGATGGGATCGCCTGTGTGAAGAACTGCCGACCAGGCGGCGTGAATTGCGCGGGAAGCTGATTGATGCGATGCGCAATGAACATCGTCGCATACCGGGGACGGTGGCGGCGTTGTACCTGGGCTTCGATCTGGGGATCACCCACGCGCTCGATGCCGGTGTGCTGAATGAGACGGAGGCCGAGGAATGGCGCACGCGGGGTTGGGCGGCGATCAAGACCTGCGCCATCGACCAGGGGATGCGTGTGAGGCAACAGAAGCCGACCGAATTCTTCTTCAACACGCTCGCGGATCTGCTGGCGCTGGGCCGTTTGTACCTGGAGGACAAAGATTCGGGGGCGAGAATCGGGGGCCAGGCGCCTCAGTTGGAGCGCATAGGCTGGTTTGACCACGCGTACATCTACCTGCTACCGGCGGCGCGCAACCGAGTAGCCCGCTTCCTGCGCGACGAGGGGGTTCGTTTCCCGCTCGACGAGCGTTCGCTGCGCAAGCACCTGCACGAGGAGGGATTCCTGGTTCGGGAATCGGACAATCGCTACACCGCGCGGTTCTGGGATGGCGAACGTCAGCACCGCGTGCTCAAACTACGACGCAGTGCGGTCGCGCAGCACATCGACCTGCTCCTGGATGTTGCGTCGGAGGAGGGCGGGCGATGAACATCACAATCGGTGGTAGAGATGTGCACGATCATACGGATGCTGAGTTGATCGACTGGATGAACGAGACCAAGTCCGGCTATCACCTGCGAGAAGGGACGGCGCAGCTATGGGTTGCCGTTATGCGGGCTATCAATGAGGCAGGGCCGCCGGTGACTGTGCGTCAGATCTATTATGCCCTGGTATCGAGGGGCGCGATTCCCAAAACCGAGAATGCCTATGATCGGGTCGTCTATCACGTGTTGAAGATGCGCCGCGGCGGGGTCCTGCCGTACGACTTCATAGCCGATAACACGCGCTGGATGCGTAAGCCCCAAAGTTACGTCGGCATCGAGGCTTACCTGGAAGCGGGGCAGCAGGCATACCGGCGGGCCTTGTGGGCGAATCAGGAGGCTTACGTCGAGATCTGGTGCGAGAAGGAGGCCCTGGCGGGCGTGATCAACGGCATTACGAGCAAATGGGATGTGCCCCTGATGGTGACGCGAGGTTATCCGAGCGAGACCTTCGTCTACGAGGCGGCGGAGACACTGAAGTGTAAACGAAAGCCGGTGTTTCTGTACTACTTCGGGGACTATGACCCGTCGGGCCGAGACATCCCCGTCAGCACGAAAGCGAAGCTGAAGGCGTTCGGAGCTCAGTTCGTGTTCGAGGTCGTCGCCGTAAAGCAATGGCAAATCGATGCGTGGGATTTGCCGCTGCGTCCCACGAAACGGAGCGATGTTCGGGCCAGGAATTGGGTGGGAGGAAGTGTAGAACTGGATGCCGTACCGGTGCCGACGTTGCGACGGCTGGTCGAGGAGATCATTACACGACACATCGATCAGCAGGCGCTGGAGGCGACCCTGGAAACCGAGCGGCTAGAGCGCCAGGCGTTGGGCCGGATGATGGACAATGTCGGGCTAGCCCCACATTCTGGGGCGGGGGAGGACGATGAATGAATCCCCTGAGCGTCGACTTATGGCCGCCATTCTGGCCAGGGCTGTTCGAGACGCCCGCGACAACGATGGATACGCGGCCGAGGCCCGCCGTTGGCTGCTGGAAAGCGATTACGCCGAGAGGCTGCTTGACGCCTTCGGCATTGACCGGGACCGGGCGGCGGCCTGGGTCGATGGCCTGGATCACTTACGGCAAGAGATGTTACCTGACTTATGAGGGATTGACAGAAGACTAACTTAGATTATGGAGGAGGAGAATGACTCAGAACACGGTTCACGTTAGAAATTTGTTGATGATAATCGCTACGATCGTTGGGCGGATGCTGAAGGAGAAGCCCATCGACATTACCCGAGGAGGTTTAGACTGATGAGGGCAGCTATTTACACCCGTATCTCGTCGCGCGATCGCCAGGGTGACAATTACAGCCTGGATGCGCAAGAGGCCGCCTGCCGCAGCCTGGCAGGGCGGCAGGATTGGGAGGTGGTGGAGGTCTTCACTGACCAGGGGAGCGCCAGCACGATGGAGAGGCCGAGCTTCCAGGAGATGCTCCGCCAGGCCCAGGCTCGACGGTTCGATGTGCTGGTCGTGCATAAGCTGGACCGCTTCTCGCGCTCCATCGCCGATCAAGCGCGGGCCTTCGATATGCTGGATGAGGCTGGCGTCAGGTTCGTCTCCGTGACCGAAGGGGAGATTGACTTTTCAGTCCCCGCCGACAGATTCCAGACCAATATGTTGGGCTCCGTCAACGAGTTTTACCTGCACAACCTCAGCCTGGAGACGTCGAAGGGTCTGAAAGCGCGGGCGAAGGCGGGCATGTGGCTGGGCGAGGTGCCCTTCGGCTACGACTGTCACTACAAACAGGACGGCGGTGACGGGAAGGCTTTCCCCAACCAGCACGAGGCAGACGGGGTTAGAATGGCTTTCGAGAAGTACGCGACCGGGCTGTACTCCTATCGGGACGTGGCCGAGCTGCTGAACGAGGCCGGATACCGACCGCGCGGACGCGGCGAACGGGCCCTGCGCCTGTTCAGTAAGGACACGGTGAACGTGATGTTGACCAATCGCTTCTACATCGGCGAGGTGGAGTACAAGGGCGAACATTACCCGGGCGTCCACGAGCCGATCATCAGCGAGGAGCTGTTCAACCGCGTGCAGGAGGCCCGGGCGGCGCGATACCACGGGCAAGGGACGAGCGCTCCGGCCAAGAGCCGCGTCTATCCGCTCACCGGTGTGGCCCGATGCGCTCGATGTGACAACCCGATGCGCGGATCGTCGTCCTCCGGGCTGCGTTACTACCGAGACCCGGCGCGGGATCAGTGCCGGGACTGCAATCAGGGGCTGGTCCGGTCCGTGGAGGCCGAGGACGACGTGGGTGAGCACCTGGCGGGGCTTGCGCTGCCCTCGGATTGGAAGGAGCAGATTCTGGACATCATCCGAGACAAAGCCGAGAGTGAGGAGAACGCGCGGCAGAAGCGAGAGCGCTGGGAGGGTCAGTTGGAACGGCTGAAGCAGCTCTTCAAGTTTGGTGATATCTCGGAGCGGGAGTACCGGCAGGAACGGGATGAGCTACGCGCCCGCCTGAGGGCGCTCAAGCCGCCGGAGATGCCGGACCTGGAGGAGGCAGCGCAGCTGCTGGAGAACATCGGTCTGATCTGGGATGAGGCCACGCTGGAGGAGGAGAAGCAGATCGTGCACACGCTTCTGGAGGCGGTCTACCTGGACAGCGAGGATGGGCCGGTGGTGAGTGTGGAGCCGAAGGCCGAGTTCAGGGTGTTGTTTGAACTGGCGAGCGATGTCTCGCTTGTCGAGGGCTCGGAGCCCCGGCAGGACGACGATTGAGGAGGTGGAGAGAGAAAGAGATCGAGGTATGAGTACAACGGCCCCCAATCACTCGATTGGGGGCTTTTTTGGTGGCGGCGCGCGGTTATTTTGTCACGC
>CAZANJ010000160.1:2843-6885 GCA_964486415.1 uncultured Anaerolineales bacterium | reverse complement strand
ATTCCTGCGCATACTGAAGCGGCTCAAACGCTGGCAATCCTCGTAACGCATTACGTTTCACGTTTCACGCCTCTAGCTGCGAGTAGTAAATCTCCGCGTAGATCGGGCTTTCGCGCAGCAGCTTCTCGTGCTGACCGCGCGCCGCTATCTTTCCCTCGTCCAGCACCAGGATCTGGTCGGCGTTGAGCACGGTGGCGATGCGCTGGGCGATGACGAAGCTGGTACGCCCCTCCATCAGCCGCTCCAGCGCCCGCTGGATGCGCAGCTCCGTCTCGTAGTCCACGTTGGAGGTGGCATCGTCGAAGATCAGGATGCGCGGGTCCATCAGCAGGGCGCGGGCGATGGCGATGCGCTGCTTCTGGCCGCCGGAGAGCGTCACGCCGCGCTCGCCCACCGGCGTCTCGTAGCCCTCGGGGAAATCGGTGATGAAGTCGTGGGCCTCGGCGGCCTGGGCTGCCTCGACGATCTCCTCCGTCGATGCGCTGGGCCGCCCGAAGGCGATGTTCTCCCGGATGGTGCCCGCGAAGAGGGTCGTCTCCTGGAGCACTATGCCGATCTGCTCTCGCAGCGATTCCAGCGTCACGTCGCGCACGTCACGGTCATCGACCCGCACCCAGCCGGTGGTCACGTCGTAGAAACGCGGGATCAGGTTGATGACGGTCGATTTGCCGGAGCCGGTCGCGCCGAGCAGCGCCACCGTCTGGCCCGGCTCGGCCACGAAGTTGATGTCCTTCAGCACCAACTCGCCGCCGCCAAAATAGCGGAAGGTGACGTGCTCGAAGCTCACCCGCCCCTCAATGTCGCCCAGCACGACCGCGTCGGGCTTCTCGACCACCTCGGATTCGGCGTCGAGGATCTCGAAGATGCGCTCGGCCGAGGCGCCGGCCTGGGAGATCATGGTCATGATCATGCCCAGCATCAGCATGGGGAAGAAGGCCATCATCATATAATTGGTGAACGCCACCAGCTTGCCCACGCTGATCTCCCCGCCGATGGCCTGGTAGCCGCCGATCCAATAGACCGCCATCTGGGCCAGATTGGCGATCAGGAAGATGAGCGGGATGGCCACGGAGAAGAGCCGCCCGACGACGACGTTAAGATCGAACAGGTTCTGATTGGCCTGGGCGTAGCGCTTGGCCTCGTAGGGCTCGCGGGCGAATGCCTTGACCACGCGCACGCCGACCAGGTTCTCCTGTAGCACGGTGTTCAGGTCAGCCACGCGCTGCTGAATCTGTGTGAACATCGGACGAGCCTTGCTGGCGAAAAAGGCGAAGACGCCGAAGGTCAGCGGCACCAGCACCAGCATGATCAGCGCCAACTGCCAATCGGTGGCGATCAGCAGCGCGATGCTGCCGATCATCATCAGGATGGCGCTGACGAAGTGGATGAAGCCCATACCCACGAAGCGGTGCACCATCTCCACGTCGGAGGTGGCGCGGGTGAGGAGTTGGCCCGTCTGGGCGCGGTCGTGGTAGCTGAAGGAGAGGGATTGAATCTTGGCGTAGAGCTCGTTGCGCAGATCATAGGCCACGCCCTGGGCGGTGCGGGCGGCCAGCACGCCTTGCAGGAATGAGAAGAGCGATCCGGCGAGCGCCAGCCCCACCGTCGCCGCCGATGCCCAGATGATGATGTTCATCTGACCGGCGCTGATGCCGTCGTCGATCACCCGCTGGGTCAAGCGCGGGATAGCCAAGCGGGTGGCGCTGGAGATCAACAAGCTGAGGAAAGCGCCCAAAGCCCATCGCCAGTAGCGCTTGAGGTAGCCAAGCGTGCGGGTGATGTCTTTCACTGGCTCCTCCAAGCCGGACCGCCAGCGCCGTCCATCAGCAGATCAATCGCGGCGTCGAGCATCTCGGGCAAGGGCGCCGGGCGATGGCCGTGATGCCACATCATCAGAAGCTGAAAGAATAGGGAGCGGATCAAGCTTCCCAGGTAGACGGGGTCGAAATCACCCCGCATCTCGCCGGTTTCCTGGGCCTGGCGCACCTGCTCGATGAGCAGATCGCGGATGGCGTGGCCTGGGTTGGGCTCGCGACGGCGCGTCACCGCCGCGAAGAGTCGGCGCACCAGCCGGGGATCGCAGAGGGGGTCATCGGCCATCAGCCGCAGCGCCAGCTTGATGCGCACGACGGCGCTATCCGGCGCCCCCCGCTCCGGTGTGAGGGCGTCCTCAAGCTGCTGGAGGCGGTCCGCGGCGATGGCGGGAAGCACCGCGTCCTTGGTCGGAAAGTAGTTGAAGAAGGTGCCCTTGGCCACATCGGCGGCCTCGGTGATGTCCTCGACGGTGGTCGCATCGTAGCCATGGTCACAGAAGAGCCGCATCGCGGCTTCCATCAGATTCTGCCGCGTCTCCAGTTTCTTGCGTTCACGTCGGGAAAGTTTATCGTTCATCATAAAATAAATGACCCCAGGATAAAAATGACCAGGGTCATATTATACTCAAAGGGAAGGGGTTGTCAAGGATTGAATGTGGAATGAAGAATGTTGAATTGCGCCCTCCAATTTTGTAGTATATACTAAGTTCGAGGTCACTGAAGTTGAGCCACCGACGGAATCGCCCGCCGGTGGCTTTCCCTTTGCTTGCAAGTAAGCGAAGCGACGCAATCCACCCATTGGACAAACGAAGAAATTATGGGAAAATAAAAGGGCAAGCTCAAGGTAAGGGAAACTCAACAAACGGAGATCACAAATGAAAGATGGGAACGCTGTCATCGCGGAGTTCATCACCGAGATCACCTGGGATCAATTGCCCACAGCGGCGCAGGATGTGGCGCGGCTGGCACTGCTCGATACGCTGGGCGCGATGCTGGCCGGAACGCTGACACCGGTCAGCAATATCACGGCCCAGTTCGCTGCCACGACCTGGCCGGGCGACGAGGCCACGATCTTGCTGGATGGGCGACGGGTATCGGCGAGCGGCGCGGCTTTCGCCAACGGCTACGCCGCCAACGGGCTCGACATCGACGACTGCGGCCTTTACACCAAGGGCCATCCGGGGGCGCTGATCTTCCCCGCGGCGCTGGCGCTGACCGAGGCGGGCGGGATGAGCGGCGCCGATCTGCTGACCGGTATGGTGGTCGGATATGAGGTCGCTTGTCGGGCCGGGCGCATCTGGCACGCCACGCACGATTTCTATCAGGCCTGCGGCTCCTGGGGCGCGGTGACCTGCGCGGCGATCGCGGCCCACTTGCGCGGATTCAGCATCGAGCAGACCCAACATGCCCTGGGCATCGCGGATTACCACGCGCCGAACTTGCCGATGATGCGCGACATAGACCATCCGGCGATGGTGAAGCACGGCATCGGCTGGGGCGCTATGACGGGCATTCTCGCCGCCGATCTGGCCGCGCATGGCTTCACCGGCATCCCCAGCCTCTTTGGCCTGGATGAGTATCAGGACTGGGTGACGGACGTGGGGCAGCACTATATTGTGGAGGACGGGATGGCCTGGAAGCGGTATGCCTGCTGCGCCTGGGATCACGCCGCCATCCTGGGCGCCGAGCAGTTGATGCAGGAGCACGGCTTCACGGCGGAGGAGATCGCCCACATCCGCGTCGAGTCCTTCCACGAGACCGCCCGCCTGGGAGTCGAGATGCCCGCCACGACGGAGGAGGCTCAGTTCAACCTGGCCTGGCCACTGGCGGCCTACATCATCGACGGCGAGTTGGGGCCGGATCAGATTCTGGCGCACGCCTTCGAACGGCCGGACATCCGGAATCTGGTGGAGCGGATCGAGGTCACGGATACGGAGGAACTGAACGAGCTTTATCGCCTGGCTTGCCTGGGAGACCCGCTAGGCAAGTATTTCAGCCGCGTGGTGATCGAGCTAATCGACGGGCGCGTGCTGGATTCCGGTTCGGTGGAGGGGGAGATCAACTTCCCGCAGGAGACCTGGGATCAGGAGGGACTGGAGGAGAAGTTCCGCTGGCTGGCGGGCTACGTGCTCGACGGGGGCTGCGTCGACGAGCTGGTGGAGATGCTCCGGTACTTCGAGGATGTGCCGAACGTGCGCGAGTTGGTGGAGGTTGTGGGGGTTTAGGTT
>CAZANJ010000160.1:1590-2743 GCA_964486415.1 uncultured Anaerolineales bacterium | reverse complement strand
GGGTTTAGGTTGCGAGGAGGTTGTCAGATGATCAAAGTCACAGAGCGAGAAATCGCCCGACCTGAGCTATCCGACGAGGATGGACAGAAAGTAGGCGCCTTGGAGGGAGATAATACAAAAGCCCGTTATGTCATCTGCGCCGCCAGGCCGAACGTCTACCAAATTGAGGTGCCAATCGATGACGCCGTCGTCGGCAAGGCGGTGGATGGGTATCACGCTTATCTCGACCGGCTGGGCGAAAAACTCTTCAAGCGAGCCGCTCAGGCCACGCGCGACGCCAGGCGGAGCGAGCGCATCGTGCGGGAGATGCTGAAGGATTATGATCTGCCGCCTTTAGCCATCGAGCGGGCGATGGAATAGGAATCTATATGCCTACGACGCTCTCACACCCGTGTGAAGGCCGCTCAACAGAGACTTCACCTGAAAAGCAAGCCGTCACCCGCAATCCCAAGTTCATCATCCGCTTTTCACTGCTGCTTTTCCTCCTGGCTTTCATCCCCCGCGCCATTCAACCTGTTTCGAGGCCGTTGGTCTGGTACTTGCGCTCGGCCCATTTCATCGAGGCGGTGCTGGCGGGCAACTGGGCCAACACGGTCTATTCCGAGCACCCAGGTGTGACGCTGATGTGGCCTTCCGGCATCGGGCTGAAGCTCTACTGGATGATATCCGGCGTCGAGCCGGCCGCCCACACGGTGCCCCCGGACTTTGAGCCGATCCATTTCTTCGGGCCGGTGCCCATAGCGGAGATCGCCGCTGCCCAGATACCCCTGGCCTTGCTGATCGCGCTGGGCATCGTCGGGGCCTACCTGATGCTCCGGCAGCTATTCGATGAGGAGATAGCCATCATCGCTGGACTGCTTATGGCCCTCAGCCCCTACCAACTGGCCCAGTCCAAGGTCCTCCACCTGGACGCCCTGATGTCCACGCTGATGATTCTTTCGGCGCTGGCCTTGCTCGTCTATTGTCGCCGCAGGGACGTTTCCGGAGGTGTAAGCGGCGCGGGAGCCGCCTCTGCTGTGAGTAAGCGCCCAGTTTTCTGGCTACTCCTATCCGGCGCCTTGGGCGGAATGGCGCTTCTGGTCAAGATTCCGGCCATCTTTCTCGTTCCCTTCACAGGCTTGGTTCTCCTGGTGAGCGAAGTTGCAGATCGCGA
>CAZANJ010000160.1:0-1490 GCA_964486415.1 uncultured Anaerolineales bacterium | reverse complement strand
TCTCCTACGCCTTTTTCTTTCTCGCCCAGATGTGCTTGGGGGCCAAGAAAATGCCGCGTTACATCTTGCCCGCGTTACCCGCGCTGGACGTGCTGGCCGCGGCCGGCGTCGTCGCATGGGCGCGGCGGCTGACCGGTGAGCGTCATCGGCTGGCCTTGGCGCTGATGGCGCTCCCGGTGCTGGCCCAAGCTGCGCTGACTCTGCCCCGCCATCCCTACTACGGCACGGCGCTCAACTGGATCGCCGGAGGGCCACCGGCGGCCGCGCGGGCCATCCTCATCGGCGAGGAGGGAGAGGGATACGTGGAGCTGACCGTACACCTCAACGCCCGGCCCGATGCGGAAGAGCTCACCGTCGCCGCGCAGCTGAAGCACGTCTTCAACCAGACCTTTCACGGCGCCACGGTGGAGATTGACCAACCGGCCGACTATCTGGCCTTCCATCGCAACTATGTCGCACGGGACTACAAGATCGAGCAATGGGGAGCACTCTGGGAGCGTTACGCCGCCCGCACGCCGGAGCGCGAAGTGGGCTTCGATGGTGTATCCTACGCCTGGCTCTATCCCAAGCTTCCGCCCGACGCTCAGCCCGAACATCCGCTTTCGGTCCACTTTGGGGATGATGAGGCCCCCTATCGCCTCCTGGGCTACGATCTGCGCTCGACCGGGGCCGCGCCCGGCGAGCGCGTGCCGCTGGTACTCTACTGGCAAACGACAGAACCGGTCACCGATGACCTGAGCATCTTCGTCCATCTGTTGAATCCGACCGGAGAGCTGATCTGGCAGGAGGACGGCGCGGCCGACCATGGTCAACGCCCCACCTGGAGTTGGGCCGCCGACGAGATCATCGTCGATCCGCACACCGTGAAATTGCCCAGGAGCTTGCCTGCGGGCAATTACGAGCTGACCGTGGGGCTCTATGATTGGCAGACGGGAGAGCGGCTATCGGCCTCCACACCGACAGAGGATCAACTGCTCAAGGATCGACTGGAGCTCATCAAACTCGTCGTCCGCCGCCCCCGAACACATCCCTTAGCCTGGGTGGCGCGAGGCTTGGCTTCGTTGGTAATCCTATCGGCGCTGGGAGCAGAATTGTTGTCAGGACAGCGCGATGGTGCTACAATAAGTTCAAAGCCTGACGAAAAGGGAGGTGTGACATGACGGCGGTAGCGACCAAGTTGATGGAACTGGAAACGCGGGTGACCTGGCTGGAGCGAGTGGTGCGGGAATTGCGCAGAGCCGAGCGCCCCGCGCCTGCCATTCAAGATGAAGAGGAAGAGCTATCGGAGCGCGAGCGAGTGCTGGCTGAGCTCAAGGCGGAGGGGCTGATCCGCGACCTGACGCCGCAGGAGCGAGCCGCGGCCGCTCAGTGGGAGGCGTTGCCGGAGGAGGAGAAAGAGGCGCACATCCGCTTTATGAACTCTCTGACCCTCGACCCTCCTCTCAGCCAAATTATCATTGAGAACCGACGATAAATGAATTTCTACTACT
>CAZANJ010000159.1:5384-6899 GCA_964486415.1 uncultured Anaerolineales bacterium | reverse complement strand
GCAATCTGCAATCTAGAAATCTACCATGAAAAACAACTCGACCGTAAAAGTAACTCTCACCCGTGACTTGCGCCTCTTCGACGTCACAATGATCGGCGTCGGGGCGATGATCGGCGCGGGCATCTTCGTGCTGACCGGACTGGCGGCCGGGCAAGCCGGCCCCGCGCTCCTACTGGCCTTTTTCCTCAACGGGATCATCGCGCTCTTCACCGCCGCCAGTTATGCCGAACTGGGCGCTGCCATGCCGGAGGCTGGCGGCGGCTACGCCTGGGTGCGCGAGGGGCTCTCCACCTACTTCGGCTTCCTCAGCGGCTGGATGTCCTGGTTCGCCCAAGCCATCGCCTGTAGCCTCTACTCGTTGGGCTTCGGCTCCTTCGCCGCGCGCCTCTTGATATTGGCCGGGATCGCGCCGTTCGGGCTCTCCGAAGCGACGCTGGGCCTCGCGCTGGCCGTGTTCGCTGCGGCCATCTTCACCTACATCAACTTCCGGGGCGCTGCGGAGACGGGCCGCGTGGGCAGCATCCTCACCTTGGCCAAGGTCGTCATCCTGCTGATCCTGATCCTCTTCGGCCTGAAAGCGCTCGCCAATCGGCCCCATTGGCCCCAGGAGTTCTTACCCGTCGCCTGGTACACGACGCTGATCTGGATCGCGCTGGGCACGCTTTTCTACGTGGTCTACGCCGCCCGCGCCCCGGCGATGGCCGAGCCGGTGCGCATCGTCCACGAGGAGATCGTGGCCGTGGCCGATCACTCCGTCCTCATTCCGGTCGCCAACACCACACAGGCCCGATTGCTGGGCATCCTCGCCTCGGCGGTGGCGCAGGATCGGGGCGGCGAGGTTTTCGCGCTCCACGTGGTGCGCGTGCCGCGCCAGTTGGGCATCACGGACGGGCGGTATTTCCTCAAGCAGGGCAAGCCAATCCTGGAGACCGTGATCGACGAGGCGCAGCAGCGCGATGTGCCGGTGCATACCATGATCCGCCTGGGGCGCACGATCCCTGCTGCTATTCTGGAGACGGCCCGCGAGCGTGCCACCGACCTGATGTTCCTCAGTTGGCCCGGTTACACCTAGACGCCGGAGGCGGCCTTCGGCAGCGTGATCGATCTGGTGGCGAAGAACCCGCCTTGCGACTTGGCCGTGGTGCGCTTCCGCAAGCGCGAGCGCCCGCGCCGCATCATGGTCGCCACCGCCGGTGGCCCACACGCCGAGCTGGCGGTCGATCTGGCGATCTCACAAGCGCGGGATTTCAACGCGGAGACCGGCGAGCAGGCCTCCATCACGCTGCTGCACATCGTGGCCGAGAAAGCCAGCGACGTGGAGATGGCCCGCGCCGAGCGGCTCCTGACCAATCTCGCTGGGCACTATGATTATCCCCTGAAGAAACGCATCGAGCGCTCCGACGACGTGGTGACGGGCATCGTGGAGGCGGCCGAGGACTGCAACTTGCTGATGATCGGCGCGACCGGCGAGGGCCTGTTCGAGCAGCGCATCTTCGGCTCCATCCCGGAGCGGGT
>CAZANJ010000159.1:0-5284 GCA_964486415.1 uncultured Anaerolineales bacterium | reverse complement strand
ATGGTTTTTTGGCCTCGGTCGGGGTGGTGCTGGCGGCGACGCTGGGGTTGATTATCGCCCTGACCCTGGGGTGGAATAATCCGCGCCCCGGCCGCCCGCCGGATTGGGCGCTTGCTGGGGCTCAAGTCCTGCGAGCTAGCGCGAACGAGACCGCGAAATCGCTGCTGGGATATTCCGGCAGCGATTTTACGTTCGAGGCTATCGCGCATCCCATCGCCGCGCCGAGCTCCGGATTTTACGGCTACGGGCTGATTTACCGCGCACAGGACGCTGCTCACTTTTATGCCTTCGCCATCGGCGGGGATGGTTATTACACCGTCTTGCGCCGGGCGGGCGAAGAGGATGTCCCGCTGGTCGAGTGGCAGCAATTCCCCCACATTCGCCGCGACGAGCGGCCCAATCGCTTACGGGTAAGCTGCGCCGGTGCGAGCTGCCGCTTCTACGTGAATGAAGAGTATGTCACAGCGGTCGATGACACCACCTGGCTTGAGGGCGATTTTGGACTCTGGGTGCGCGGCTTCGACGAAGATGTGACGGTGCGGTTTGAGGATCTGCGCGTCTGGGAAAAAATACCGTAGGGGCGACCCTCGTGGTCGCCCACGAAACGGGCGGGCACAAGGCGGGCGGGCACAAGGCCCGCCCCTACGAAATTTGGTCACTCACGTCTCAGGCGGTCGAGCGTCGAGTGCCACCAGCGGGTCCAGCGGCTCGGCGATGGCGTATCACGTAGTGTCTTTAGCTCATCCACGTGCTGACGGGCAGCCTTCATGCCGGATTTCAGGCACAGGTCTATCTTGTCCAGGTCGAGCAGCCGCACGCCCTTGAGCGTGACCTCAATCAACAGATCGGGCGGCGATTGTTGCAGGCGCTGTTGGGCCAGGCGGCGGTTGACGATGGCCCAACTGTGCTCCACCACATTCATCAGGGAGGTCCAGCGAGTCTGGTATAGCAGCAGGCGGATGATGGCTTCTGCGCCCTGGCCCTGGGGCCGGATCTTGACCTCGGTCGGGTCATAGAGCCCCTCCAGGGTGTGGACCGCGATGACGCGCTCAGCGCCCATCTCCCGCACGATGTCGAAGGGAATCGGGTTGAGCAATCCCCCATCGATCAGGTGGCGATTCTGCCATTGCAGCGGGGGGAAGATGATGGGCACCGCCGTGGTCGCCAACACCCCCTCGACGACGGAGCCTTCGCTGATGATTACCTCCTCCCCGGTATGCAGATCCACCGCTGTGAGCGCCAAGGGCAACTCTAACTGGTCGAAGGTCAAATCGCCGCCGATGGCATTGCGCACCACCTGGGCGACCTTTTCCTGGCCCAACAATCCATAGCCGGTACTATCCCGCTGGACGACATCGAGGGGTCGCAGCGAACGTGCGAACTGCTCGATCTCGTCCGCTGAACGCCCGGCGGCGTAGGCGGCCGCCACGACCCCGCCCATACTCGTGCCGCTCAGCATGTGGATGGGGATCTGGTTTTCCTCCAGCACCTTGAGCACGCCGATGTGGGCGAGCCCCTTGGCTCCGCCGCCGCTCAGCGCCAGCCCGATGCGGGGCTTCATCTTCACCATTCAAGCAGCTCCATTCTCAATTTTCCATTCTCAATTCTCCATTCGCTATTCGCCATTCGCAGCCAGTGCCGCTCCCTTGTGCAGCGCTTTCTTGTTCAAGCCCAGCAGCTTGCGGTGTCGTTCTGGCAGATGGTCGTCCAGCGCTTGCTCGATGGCCTCCAGCGAGATCGCGCCGGTAGCTTCGACCAGGGCGCCGAGGCACAGCACGTTCGCCAGGCGCAGGTTGCCCAGCTCGGTCGCCAGATCGCTGGCCGGTGCGTAGACGACTTTGATGTCATCCCGCTCACTCTTCTGCGGGATCATAGAGCTGTTGACGATCAGCACGCCGTCCGGCTTGACCATGCTCTCGAAAGCCTCCATCGATGGGATGTTGAGCACGATGGCCGCGCTGGGGCGGCGCACTAACGGCGCGCCGATTACCTCGTCGGAGATGACGACGGTGCAACGCGCTTTTCCGCCGCGCATCTCCGGCCCGTAGGATGGGATCCAGGTCACGTGGAGCCCCTGGTCCATCGCAGCGTAAGCGAGCAATTGCCCGGCGAAGAGCGAGCCCTGCCCGCCGAAGCCAGAAATGATGATTTCCTCTTGCATTGGCTCCTCCTATTTCTCCTTCAGCAGAGCGCCCACCTCTTCACTCACCTTGGTGTCGCCCAACGGGTAATAATCCACCATGTGCTCTGCGGCCCAATCCAATGAAGCCTGGGGGGACATGCCCCAGTTGGTGTTACAGGTGGAAAGTACCTCCACCATCGCGAATCCCAGGCCCTCCATCTGGGCGCGGAAGGCGGTTTTGATCGCTTTCTTCGTGCGGCGAATACCGGACACATCGAAGACCGCCTGTCGGGTGACGTAGACCGCGCCGGGCAGCCCGCCGATCAGCTCGGCCATACGAATCGGGAACCCGGCCTCCTTTATGTCGCGTCCGGTGGGCGACGAGGTGGTCACCTGACCGGGCAGCGTGGTGGGCGCCATCTGCCCGCCCGTCATGCCGTAGATGGCGTTGTTGACGAAGACGGTGGTGAAAAGCTCGCCGCGATTGGCGGCATGGACGATCTCCGCCGTGCCGATAGCGGCCAGGTCGCCGTCGCCCTGATAAGTGAAGACGATTTTGCCCGGACTGACCCGCTTGATACCGGTGGCCATCGCGGGCGCGCGGCCATGTGCCGCCTCGGCGAAATCAACTTCAAAATAATCGTAGGCCAACACCGAGCAGCCCACCGGCGCGACGCCGATGGTTCTTTCCCGCAGGCCCAGCTCATCCAACACCTCGGCGACGAGGCGATGGATCGTGCCGTGGGTGCAACCGGGGCAGTAGTGGGTGTAGGCCCTGGTCATGCTTTCCGGATACCCGTAGACCAATTCCATATCTTCGGGGATCTCAACAGTTGTCATTTCATTCCTCCTAGAGATGTCATCTTCGACCTACGCGAGCTTGCCTGCTAGCGCTTCGAGCTCCGGCATGATGTCGTCGGTCAGGGGGATGATGCCGCCCATCCGCCCGTAGAAGCGCACGGGGCAGCGGCCTTCGACCGCCAAGCGCACATCCTCGACCATTTGCCCGGCGTTCATCTCCACCGTCAGGACGCCGCGCACCTGTTCGGCCAGCTCGGCGATGCGTTCTGCGGGGAAGGGCCAGAGTGTGACGGGGCGCAGGAGCCCGGCTTTGAGTCCTTTTTCCCGCGCTTCCCGCACCACTGTCTGGCAGATGCGTCCCACGGTGCCGAAAGCGACCAGCAGCAAGTCGGCGTCCTCGGTCTGGTATTCCTTCCAGCGCACCTCGTTGGCCGCGATTTTCTTCAGCTTCTTTTGCAGCCGGATGTTGACCTCCTCCAGTTTCTCGGCGCCCAGGTAGAGCGAGGTGATGACGTTATGCTCGCGCCCCTTGGCTCCGGTCAACGCCCAATCGGGGCGCTCCTCCGGGGGACGCACGGGGCGCATAGGGGGCAACTCAGCCGGCTCCATCATCTGGCCGATGGCTCCATCGGCGACGACCATGACGACAGTACGATACTTTTCCGCCAGGTCGAAGGCCATCACGGTGTAATCGATAGCCTCCTGTACGTTGGCCGGGGCCAGGACGATCATATGGAAATCGCCGTGGCCCGCCATTTTCACGGCCTGGAAATAATCCCCTTGGGCGGGCTGGATGTTACCCAGGCCCGGCCCGCCGCGCATCACGTTGACCACGACGGCGGGCACCTCGGAGCAGGCGATGTAGGAAATTCCCTCCTGCATCAGGCTGATGCCGGGGCTGGAGGAAGAGATGATCACCCTGGCGCCGGCACAGGCCGCGCCATAGATCATATTGATGGCCGCGACCTCGCTCTCGGCCTGGAGGAAAACCCTGTCCAGTTCCGGGAGCCGTCCTGAGAGGTGCTCCAGCGCCTCACTTTGGGGCGTGATGGGGTAGCCGAAGAATGCTTCTGCGCCAGCTCGAACGGCTGCCTCGGCGAATGCCTCATTTCCTTCCAAAAGCTCTTTTGCCATTCTTGGCCTCCTATGCAGTAGCGGTCGCCCGTTTCGGCTGGCTTTGAGCGCGCCGCGCGGACTTCCGCTTGCGTCGATATACGGTAAGCACTACATCAGGGCAGATGGTCGCGCACATCGCGCATCCGGTACAAGCCTCCGGGTCTGTCACCTCGATGGGATGGTATCCCTTGGCGTTGAACCGATCCTCTGCCAGTTGGAGGATTTCCACAGGGCAGACGTTTACGCATAAGCCGCAGCCCTTGCAGCGATCCTCGTCGATAACGACCATACCTCTTGCCATATTTTTCCTCCGTTTTTGCGTCTCGTCTCTCATACATTCAACTGATGGGGGCAGGATTGCCCCATATAAACTAAAAAACCTGGCATTTTGCCAGGTACATTGTCCGCTTGCGCTCGAAACCCAATTTTTCGTAGCAAATTATGGCTGCTACATTTGTCTTAAAAACTTGCAAAAAGATCACTTTGTCCCGCGCGTGCAGTTCGTGCAGCAAGGCAGCTATGATCTTCGAGGCATGCCCTCGTCTTCGATGTGCGCTGTAGGTGACGATGTTGCCGATTTCGACGGCGCGCTTAAGTGTCAGATGGACGCCGCCCTGGGCGACTAATCCGCCGTCGCGCCACACGCCGTACCATGGCCCTCGGCTCAAGGGGTCCTGTTCGAAGGCCATCATCTCCTCACGGCGGGCTAATGCCGTCATATCCGGCAGGTCGGATGGTTTTAGAGGCGCGGCATCGCCCGGATCGAGCGAGAGTTTCGAGGGATTGCTTCGGAAGAGCATCTGCCATTCCTCGTTTACTTCTAGCACGCGGTAGGCGGATTCCACTAGCGGCCATTGTTCATCGCTCACCAGGCAGTAAAAGGGCTCGTCGGGTGCGACTAGTTGTGCGGATAGCGCGGTGATTTGGTCTAAGTCCTCGCCGTAGAAGGCCAGGGCCGCGAAAGGGAGGTTATCGTAGCGGGCTACGAGATTCTCGTCGTCGCCGACGAAGCGACAGTGGGAGGCCAAAGTTGTCACGTCGGCGATAAAGGTGAAATGGGCCAGGGCGTTTTCTATGTCACGCTCTTGCCAGGCCAGACATCGTTCGCGCCAAGTGGAGAGATCCATCGCTAACAAGATTATACAACTAATGGCGGTGATGGTCAATTGACTATTTCAGTGGGAAATCGTAGCGGTTCCAAGGCCCTCCAGAGGCCACCAGAGGCTTTCTGTAGCATTGGGTGAG
>CAZANJ010000158.1:5500-6916 GCA_964486415.1 uncultured Anaerolineales bacterium | reverse complement strand
TGGCAACTGGGAACAGGCGACTTTGTCGAAGAGAAAATTAACGATCATCATATCTTCCCTAGCAAGGTTGAGGATTTGGCACCTGAGAAAAGTAAGCACTTCGAGGAATGTAGAGACTCGATTCTGAATCGAACACTACTACTGGACGAGACGAACAAGAACAAGATTCGTAACAAGAGGCCGTCCGTGTACTTGACCGAGTTGTTGGAAAGCGACGCGATAGATAGCAGGGGAGAATTGGAGGAGCTTATGAAGGATCATTTTATCTCAAGCGAGGCTCTGGATTGCTTGTTCGATGACGACTTTGATGGGTTTATCGCTGAGAGGGAAATAACGCTAAAGAAACATATGCTGACCTTGTTATGATTTTTAGCGAGGATTTGCGCTCTTCCAGAAGGTTAATCAGATTGCCGGATCGGAAGCATATTGTGTCCTTTGAGAGCATAGGGTAGATAGTTTCTGCAATGAGAGAAGAATACGATTTTTCGTCTTCCAGCAAGAATTCCTACATTGATCGTCTGCAGGAGCCGGACGCTGCCGAAGCCAAGCGATACAAAGTCCAGTATCCCATCTCGGCCTACACGTTTCCTGATAACGATGAACTGCGTGTGGCCGATTATCTATCTGGCGGAGGACACAATAGACGAAGTGAATCTTGAGATGGATAGGGCATATTATGAAGGCAGAATACGATTTTTCCAAAGGCACGCGTGGTAAATTCTATCACCCCCATGCTGTGTTTAGCTTTCCAGTTTACCTTGAGCCAGACGTGAATGACTTTATGAGCAAACTTGCGGAGGAACAGGATATTGACATTCAGAAGCTGGTCAACGAATGACTCAGGGTAAACATCAAGTTGCTGCAAACTGTTCAGCAGTCCCAATGAGCGGAACCTCAGTCTGAAAAAAACAAGGAGAAAAATGCGCAGCGACAAAGCGAAACGAGGACTCGAACGGGCTCCACATCGGAGCCTTTTTTATGCCACGGGCCTGACGCCGGAGGAGCTCGACCGCCCGCTGATCGGCGTGGTCAACTCCTACAACGACATCGTGCCCGGTCACGTCCACCTCGACCGCATCGAGCAGGCGGTCAAGGCCGGCGTGCGGATGGCGGGCGGCACGCCGCTGGCCTTCAACACCATCGGCGTCTGCGACGGGATCGCGATGGGCCATCCCGGGATGCGATTCTCCCTGCCCAGCCGCGAACTGATCGCCGATTCGGTGGAGGTGATGGCGATGGGCCACCCCTTCGACGGGCTGGTCTTCATCCCCAACTGCGACAAGATCGTGCCGGGCATGCTGATGGCCGCCGCGCGGTTGAACCTGCCCGCCATTTTCGTCAGCGGCGGGCCGATGATGGCCGGGCGCCATCGCGGCGAGGACGTGGACGTCAAGACGATGTTCGAGGCGGTGGGCC
>CAZANJ010000158.1:0-5400 GCA_964486415.1 uncultured Anaerolineales bacterium | reverse complement strand
GCCTTCGAGAACGCCATCGCGGTCGATATGGCCATCGGCGGCTCGACTAACACCGTGCTCCACCTCCCCGCCGTGGCGCACGCCGCAGATGTCTCGCTGCCGCTGGAGACCTTCGACGCGGTCAGCGCCCGCACGCCCTACCTGGTCAAGCTGAGCCCATCGGGGCCGCACCATATGCAGGATCTCGACGAGGCCGGCGGCATACGGGCGGTGATGGCCGAGCTGGATAGTATGCGGCTTCTACACGGGGACGCCCAGACCGTGACCGGCAAGGCCATAGCCCATAATCTGGAGGGTGTCACCCGCTACGGCAACGTGATCCGACCCGCTGACGATCCGCACAGCGCCAGCGGTGGCATCGCCGTGCTGTGGGGCAATTTGGCCCCGGAGGGCGCGGTGGTCAAGGCTGGCGCGGTCAGCCCCAGGATGATGCAGCATCGCGGGCCGGCGCGCGTCTTCGAAAGCGAGGAGGCCTCGATGGAGGCCATCCTGGCCGGTGAGATCGAAGCGGGCGACGTGGTCGTGATCCGCTACGAGGGGCCGCGAGGCGGGCCGGGCATGCGCGAGATGCTGATGCCCACCTCGGCGCTGGCGGGGATGGGACTGGACGACGAGGTGGCGCTGTTGACCGACGGGCGCTTCTCCGGCGCCACGCGCGGCGCCTCCGTCTGCCACGTCTCCCCGGAGGCGGCGACCGGCGGTCCCATCGCGTTGGTGGAGGAGGGCGACGAGATCGAGCTGGACATCCCGAACAAAAAGCTGGTGCTTCACGTGTCCGACGAGGAACTGGCTCGCCGACGGGAGGCCTGGCAGCCGCCGACGCCACGCGTGAGCGGCGGTTATCTGGCACGCTATGCGCAGATGGTCAGCTCGGCCAGCAAAGGAGCCGTCTTGAATGACGAATGACGTAAGACGCATGACGAATAGTGAAAGCGCGGGGGTGAATCTCTCCCGCGCTTTTTTCTTGGCTATGTTTGACCTGGTGCTGAAAAGACATTATAATTCTCGTAGAGAGTTTGGCTATTGTACCCTATGCGATATGTCGAAAGGAGTGCATCCTATGGCTCAGACCATTACTCTGGAACTGCCAATTGAGATGCTTCGGCGATATCAGCGCGGTGCTGCCGTTGCACGCAGAGGATTGGAAGAGTTTCTGGCGAATTATTTGAGAGAAAATCCTCCGCCTTTGGCTAGTGATCTACCTGATCCTTTACGGCAGGATTTGGAAGCATTGGAAAATCTTAACGATGAGGCCCTGTGGAAAGTGGCACGGAGCAAGCTACTTGCTGATGATCAGCGTTTGTATAGCTACCTGCTGCATAAAAACACGCAGGGCAATCTCACCCCTCGCGAGGAAGAGAAACTACACATACTTGGGGAGAAATCTCGTCTTCTGACGTTGAAAAAAGCACATGCCTTTATGTTGTTGAAGTGGCGTGGTCACCAGATCCCTGCTGTTGAAGACTTGACAAACCAATCGTGACCAGTACGTATATATTGCCATCTCTATGCCAAGAGGTCGCAGCCAATTTCGGTTACCGGTGTGCCTATTGTCACACCTTGACAGCGATCACCGGGGCGCGTTTGGTAATAGATCACATCATTCCTGTATCTGCCGGTGGACCGACCATTCGTGAAAACTTGTGCCTGGCTTGCCATTCTTGTAACGAGTTCAAGGGCGCTCAACTTGACGCCTGGGACACTCAGACAGGTGAGTATGTGAGGCTGTATCATCCGCGCCGACAAATATGGCGTGACCATTTTCATTGGAGCGATGATAGCTGTCGGGTAATTGGCTTAACTCCCATTGGTCGAGCCACTGTAGTTGCATTGAATATGAATCACGAAACCATCGTAGAGGCCCGCCGTCGTTGGGTTAGAGTGGGGTGGCATCCTCCGGAGGAAGATTTGTGATCATATTCCCGTTCAGTCTGAGAAAACATCAGTCGCCAGCTAGGAGGTACGTATGCAGGTCAAATCATTAGGCCAACGCTACCTTGTCCGGCTCGATCCGGGCGAGGAAGTGATTGAGCGTTTGAAACAATTTGCTGACAAGTATAATGTCGGCTTTGGCGCCGTGCGGGCCATCGGCACCTTCGAGCGGGCCACGCTGGGCTACTTCGACGTGGAGGCTAAGGCCTATCGCAATCAGGCCTTCGATGAGCCGCTTGAGGTGCTGAACCTGAGCGGCAACATCAGCGAAGGGAGGGACGGCGAGCGCATCGTGCATCTTCACGTCACCGTGGGCCGCGCCGACTACAGCGCGCTGGGCGGGCACGTGGTGGAGGCTATCACTGGCCCGACGCTGGAGGTGGTGGTCGAGACCGAGCCGACGACCATCTATCGTCGCCACAATCCGGAGACCGATCTGATGCAGTGGGATCTGGGGATGCAGGAACCGCTTTACGTGTGATGGCCTGCTTGTGTCCCTCATGATTAGCGTGACTGTTCTGATCACGGCCTTTCGCGAAGCGGCGACCGTCGGCGGGGCAATTGAGGCCTTTTTGGCACAGTTACCCGATGAGGCTGAGATTGTCGTCGTCAGTCCAGATCCGGAAACCATCGCCGTGATCGACGAATACGCCGCGCGCTATCCGGCGGTGCGGCACGTGGTCGATCCCCAGCGTGGCAAACCTACCGCGGTCGATGCCGGTTTGAGGGCCGCTAGGGGTGAAATCGTGGTGCTCAGCGATGGAGATGTGCTCGTGGCCGAGGATGCGCTGGATTCGTTGCTGGCCCCGTTTGAGGACCCGGATGTCGGCGCGGTGAGCGGGCACCCCGTCAGCACTAATTCGCGCGATACCGTTCTGGGCTACTGGTCCCATCTGCTCACAGAGGCTGGCGCTCATCGGGCGCGATTAAGGCGCGACTGCGCGAGCAAGTTCCTATTGTGCTCCGGTTACCTCTTCGCCTTTCGCCGCGAGCTGATCGACGAGGTGCCGGAGGATGCATTGGCCGAGGATGCCGTGATCTCTCATCGCATCGCGCAGCAGGGCTACCGCATCCGCTACGCGCCGGAAGCGCACGTCTTCGTCAAGTATCCCACCACCTACAGCGATTGGCTGCGCCAGAAGGTGCGCTCGGCTGGCGGGTATGCGCAGGATTACGTGCGCACGTCGCCGATGCGCATGCGCTCGCCCTGGAGGGAGGCGCTCACCGGAGCGCTGCCGGCGCTGCGTTACGCTCGCAATCCGCGAGAGTTCCTCTGGACGCTGCTGCTCTTCGCCGCGCGGCTACACCTTTGGCTGTTGGTGTTGATCAAGGTAAGATTGCTCCGTCGCCCGTTGCGCAAGCTCTGGCAGCGCGTGGAGACGACGAAATAAGGGTTAAGGTTGAGGGTTGAGGTTGTAGGGGCGGGTCCTGTGCCCGCCCATGTTGGGATGGAGGTAGGGAATGGTTGTTACTGAAGAGTTGAATCTACGCACCGAGGGGCATTGTGACATCCTTGATATCACGTCGGAGATTGCGGAAGCCGTGAGTGGTTCCGGGTTGAGCGATGGCATCGTAACGATTTTCTGTCCTGGCTCGACCGGCGGGCTGACGACGATTGAGTATGAGAGCGGTGCATTGCATGACCTGGAGCAGGTGCTTGATGAGATAGCGCCGCCTGACCGGGACTATCGGCATCACCTGCGCTGGGGAGATGACAACGGCCATTCCCACGTGCGGGCGGCGATGATCGGCCCCTCGCTGACGGTGCCTTTCGTGGAAGGTCGGTTGACATTGGGCACGTGGCAACAAATCGTTTTTCTTGATTTCGATACTCGCTCGCGCTCCCGGCGCTTGATCGTGCAAATCATGGGAGAATAATGGAGGAGATGATGCCTAATCAGAATGTGATGCAGATAGCAGCCGAACGCCGTCGCAGCTTGCGCCCTCAGGCCAAACGGGCCTATCGCAAATACGGCGATCAAGCCTATGATCTGATCCGCCAGTTGGGCGGCCCCACGCAAGCGGAGCACGACCGGGCCTTCGAATTGTTGAGCCGGATGGGCGAGTTTGTGGTGGAGGAGATGCTGGAGGCGGTGGATGATCCCACCTTGAACCCCACCGCCGTCGAGGAAATCATCTCGCTCCTCGGCGCCACGGGGGATGAGCGGGCGCGTGAACCACTGTGGCGGTTTCTGCAAGATAACCTGGACGACCCAGATCGCGTCTCCACAGCCGCGTTGAGCCTGGCCGGCATGGGCGACGAGCGCGTTTTGCCCTACTTGCGGGAAGGGCTCGCTGCCGATGATACGGAGTTAGTCGCCAACGCCGTGGCCGGGATGATTATGTTGGGAGAGTTGGAGGATGTGCAGCGTTTACGCGAACTCCATCGCCGTCACCGCACCCATCGCGAAATTCGATTCGGCATTGCCAACGCTATCCTGACCATCCTCGGCGAAACCGATCAGCAAACGTTCAACCGCAAGCTGGACGAGATCCAGGCCAGCTTCGTCGACCGCTATCTCTGGGAGGACATCTGGGCTCTCCTGGAAAGTTCTTTTGGCGATAGGCCGCCGATCCACTAGCTTTTCAAGGGAGCCAACGCAGATGACATCACCTGTTTCCCCGTCTTCCCACGATTCGCAGGAGCCGGTCTTTCCTCTGCCGGGGTTGATCCTGTTCCTCGCCGCTTCAGCCTTTATCACATTCGTCTTGGTCACGCCGGCCGGTTTGCTGAACAAAGCTGACATCGTGGGCTACGCAGTATGTCATCGCGGCGCGGCCCATTCCTTCAGCGTCGGCGGGCGTCAGTTGCCGCTCTGTGCCCGCTGCACCGGCACATTTATCGGCGCTCTGACCGGACTCCTGGGGCAAGGAGTCGTGTTACGTCGGCGGCGCGCCGCCGAGTTCCCCTCGAATCTCATCACAGCTCTGCTCATCGGGTTCACCTTACTGTGGGCCGGTGATGGAATCAATTCCTACATGGCCATTTTCCCCAGCGGCTTTCAGCTTTATGAACCCTCTAATTGGCTCCGCCTGGTCACCGGTGCGCTGAACGGCTTGACGATGAGCGCCTTCATCTATCCCATTTTTAACATCACGTTATGGCGGCACATGATCCAGAAACCGGCCATCCGTGGCCTGCGCGACCTGATCGTGCTGCTTTTGCTGGAGGGTGGGATGGTCGGCCTGGTGCTGGCGCGATGGGATTTCCTACTCTATCCCTTGGCCCTGTTGAGCGCGTTGGGCGTTTTGACTTTGCTGACCAGTGTCAACAGCGTGCTGGTGGTGATGATGGTGCGGCGCGAGAATCGCGTTGATGGGTGGCGCGAGGCGCTCATTCCATTGCTGGCCGGATTCACGTTGAGCATGATCCAGGTCGGCGCGATTGACCTCATCCGCTACGCTGTCACCGGCACCCTGGAGGGCTTCCCGATGGGTTTTTAGAAGCCGTTGCCGTGACTACTCAGA
>CAZANJ010000157.1:0-6973 GCA_964486415.1 uncultured Anaerolineales bacterium | reverse complement strand
CCACCGGCGATTATGTGGATAGCGCCAACATCAGGAAAAAAGCATACGACAAATCGGTGAAAAAAAGCGTGTTATCCACCAACCCGTGAGCCAGCAAAGCGGCCATTCCCCCCACAAAACCAATCATCACCGCATTGTAGGGGCGGGCCTTGTGCCCGCCCTTTTTTTTCATGCCCACCACCAACCGTAGGGGCAGGCCTTGTGCTTGCCCTTCTATGGGGGCAGGCACAAGACCTGCCCCTACATGCCCGTGCCCTCTATGTGGGCAGGCACAAGGCCTGCCCCTACATACTCGTGCCCGCCAGGCCCTCCTCCAGAACGTGAACTGAATCAGCGCCCCCGCCAGGACGCCGAGCAGCCCCAATCGCGTCCAGTGATCCAGGTAGAGATTGTGGGGGTGCTCCAGGTTGAACTCCTCCCACGCGCTCGGCAGGACGTAGCGCGTGCGGTAAGCCGCCGCGAAGTTGCCCGGCCCGACGCCGAAGATGGGGTGCTCCCGGATCATGGTCAGGCTGCTGCGCCAGACTTTCAGCCGGAAGAATGTGCTGCCGTCGTAAGGATCGAGCAGGGAGGCGAAGCGCGGCACGCGCAACAGCGGCACCAACGCCAGTACACCGATTGCGACTATCGCCAGCGCGGCCCAGCGCCATCTCTTCCCCGCCCACCAGCCCATCGCTAAAAGCGCCGCCGGTATCCCCAGGAGCAGCGCCCCGCGCGAAAAGCTCAAAACCAGGGCCAGGGTCACCGGCGCCAGCGCCAGCGCGTAGAGTTTCCTGCGCCATCCCGCCCCGCGTCCCCAGATCGCGATTGCCATCAGCAACGGCCAGACCCGCCCCAGGTAGAGTCCGACGTTGTTGGGCGAGTAATAGACGCTCTGTAAGCGCGGTAGTCCACCCTCGGCGATGACCAGATTCCGCCCCAGCGCATATTGCACCAGCCCGACCAGCGCTACTCCAACTCCTCCCAGCACGAAGCCGTCCACGACGCGCCATTTATGCTTGTCGTTCAGTCGCGTTCCCCGCAGCAGCGCATAATAAAGCATCGGCATCAGAAAGACCGAGCGCAGCTCGAACAGCGCCGCCCGATGATCTGCTGCGGCCACGCTGGCCGTCACCGCTGCCAACAGGAGGACCCAGAAACCAGGTTTTTTGAAAAAACCTGGTTTCTCTTTGCAATCTGCAATATGCAATCCACAATATGCAAGCCCGCACAGGAGGGTCAGTATCTCCGGCAAGCTCAGTGCGCGGTGGAGCATCGCGCCCGCTTGCAGGTAGAAAGGCGCGGTGAAGGCGACCAGCGCCAGGCCGATGGCGAGGTGACGCCTGATCCACGAGGACGCAGCGGCCCAATCCAGCCGGCGTGCGTCGCGGATCAGCAGCGCGATCAGGGCTAGCCCAGCCAAGATCAGGGCGCCCATCTTCCAGGCGTAGCCATCGCCGAACCGCTCCGAGCGGGCGAGGCCCACGCGCCAGTCCACGAGCGCCCACTGATTGTGGCCGCCCTCGGCTATGACTTCCACGGTGTGGGGGCCGGGGGCGAGCTCGGTCGCCAGGGGTACCGTGGCGACGGTGGGCGTTTTATCGTAGAGCACGACGTAGGCGCGGCCATCTTCGTCGCGGGGCAGCGCGTTGGCCGGCTCGTCGTCCACGTTGACGTAGAGGAAGCCGCGATAGGGGCCACGCCGCACCGTCAGCGCGAGCGCCGGCCCGTCGAAGCGGAAGGAGGCCGCGCTATCTGTTCCAGCCATTGCGCCGATTAGGTCATTCGCGGTGGTTCGACTTTGCTCGCCACCGGCTGGCGCGTCGGCGCCCAGCTCTCCCACCCGCCAGCCCTCCCCGTAGGAGGCCCAGCGGTTACGCGCGGGATAGCCACCGGTCGGCGCGGCTTGCTCAACAGAGGCGGCCCAATCGCTCAGCGCCGCGTAGACCGGGCGCGGTTCGCCATCCGGCCCCACCAGCGTGAAGCCCCAGCGCGGATTGTCAAGAGGAACGTCGGGCTGATAGTGATCGATGATCATCGCGCCGGCCCAGGGCCATTCGCGCCGCGCCCGTTCCAGCGCCGCCACGCTGTAGGCGGCCTGGGTCTCCTCGTCGGTCTGGCCCCAGATGGAAGGCTCACCGCTCCAATCGGGGGGCAGCGCGTTCCAGCCCCAATGGCTGGCCCAGATAGCCTTCGCGTCGCCCTGGCGAACCATCACCTCGCGCAGCAGGATCAGGCGCGAGAAGTTGAGCACGCTTTCATCGACGCGGCGGTCATCGGGGCCGCTCCCGAAGCCATAGGGTTTACCCGTCACGATGTCGAAGTATGGCGCCGCCCCGGCCTGGTAGAGCTGCTCCAGGTAGCGCACGTCGCTCAGGTTCTGGGGGCCGAGCTCGGTGGTGGGGGCCAGGCCGGCCAGCAGGATACGCGCCTCGGGGTCGGCGGCGCGGATGGCGCAGGCGGCGCGGGCCAGCAGGTCGGCGTAAGCGCGGGGATTGACTGGCCCGCCGCCCCAATGGGCCGTCAGGTTCGGCTCATCCCAGATTTGATAATAATCGATACGGTCGCCGTAGCGAGTGGCGAATTCGCGGGCGAAAGCGGCGAAGTGCTCGGAGAAGGATTTTGTGGGCGGCTCGGAGGGCGTGTCTTCGAGGACGGCGATCAAGCGCAACTGGGGATGACGGCTGATCGCCTCCACAATGCGGTCGGGGATGGCCCAGTTGGGGCGATGGGGCATATCGGCGCGGCAGACTTTGCAGTTCGTCTCGATCTCGCTCCACTGGAATGATTGGCGCACCCAGACGAAGCCGCCTTCGGCGATGTGAGTCAGCGTGGCGTCCAGCTCATCGCCGGTGTATTGCTCCAGCGCGACGTTGACGCCCAGCGATGGCACGTCCGACTCGGCCACGGGCGCGGGAAAATCGTCCGGAAGGCCACGCACTCGCTCGCGGTGCGCCGCGACGAGAAAACACCCGACCAACAAGACGCCGATCAACAAGGCCAGGCGAATGAAAAATGACAAACGGCGAATGACAAATGACAAATGACGAATGACAAATGACAAATGACGAATGACAAATGACAAATGACAAATGACAAACGACAAATGACGCATGACGAAAGACGTTTTAAGTTTCACGCTTCACGTAGTATTCTGGAGTGAGCAGTCGTGCCAGCGCCAGGATGAGGATGTGTTCGTAGGCGGTCTGGCGGCTGAGGTGTCCGGCGGTCAGGATGCCGATGGCGCCATCTTTGTGCTTGGTATCCTGCATGCCGGTGAAGGCGTCCATCGCCGGTCCCAGCTCGGCGCCATCGCGCACTGCCTCTGCCACCTTCGGGGGGAGGAGCACGCTCTCGCCGCCCGCGACGCCGGTCAGGCCATCCTCGCGCACGACGGCGCACCAGGCGCAGGTGAAGACGCGCCCGTTCACCTCCACCAGGCCGCCCTCGAAGCCGACGCCCAGCGTGGCACTGTTTATCTGTAGCGCTGCCTCCGCGCGATTGAGTGCGCCGCGCAGGGTCTCCTCGTCGCCCCAGGGCTGATCGGGCACGCCGCTTTCTACAGCGATTGCTTCCACCGTAACGTGATCGCCATAGACGCGCCGCAGTGCCTCGCGCGTGGCGGCGATTTTAACCGGATTTTTCGAGCCGATACTTATTTTCATAGGAAAGTTTCAGGTTTCAGGTTGCAAGTTGCAGGTTGCAAGTTTCAGGTTGCAAGTCTCTATTCTCCATTCTCCGTTCTGTATAGCCGTATTTGCAGGCCGTAGAAATCCCAGCGGGCGAGTGGACTAGCTTCCTCCTCCAACGTGCTGGGGATCAGACTCTGCGGGTCGGTGTACCAGTTGTGGCTGTAGATCAGCCAGATGCGGTTGTGCCCCTGAATTAGCCTACGCAGGCGGGGTAGGTCGCTCTCTGTCATCTGCGGCTCCAGAAGGCCACGCTCGAACAGATCCACCGGTACGCCGTGCTCTCTCAGCGGTTGATTGTACAGTTGATGGAAGTAATAGTCAAAGGGTATCTGCGTCCACGTGGCGTTGAAGAGGATCAGATCGTCGGGCTCCACGTGCTCGGCGACGAGGGCGGCGGCGTCATCCCACTGCTCCTTCTCGTAATTGTGATAGTATTCTCGCAGGGAGAGTCCGTTGAGGATCAGCAAAACGATCAGCGCGGTCAGAGGCCAGAATTTTGAGGAAGTCCTGACTTCTAGCCGACGCAAGCCAGCGGCCATTATCACGTAGAGTGGGAGAGAGGCCCAAATCAACGTGCGGGTGTAGAAGATAGGGCGGCGCAGGCTGATCAGCAGTTCGCCCAGGATCGGCGTGGCGAAGGTGATGAGGAGAATGAAGAATGGAGAATGGCGGTGTTCCATGTTGTAGATGCGATATGTGCCAAGTGCAAGTAGGGTTATAAAAAACAGGCTGGCTGCTACCAGACCGATGGGAGGAAGGGGTAAACATTCGCAGAGAAAAGCGCCGATGGCGTCGATCACGGTCGCTAGCGTCGGCGCGGGCAGCCAGAACTGTCGGTAGACGCCCACACTCTGCACGACGAAGGCCGGAATCCACGGCAGCCAGAGGAGAATGGAGAATGGAGAATGACGCATGACGCATGACGCATGACGTTGTTGGAGCAGCGCGATGAGGTTGAGGGCAATGAGGAGGAAGATGGCAGTGTTGTGGGTCCAGAGGGCGGCAGCGGTGGAGCTTATGTAGAGCAGCCGAGGCCAGATCGGGCGGGTGCTAGAGATGGTGATGCGCGAGAGGGCGTACAGGGCCAGGGACGCGCTGAAGGCCAGTAGAGTGTACATGCGCGCTTCCTGGGCAAGGCGGATGTGAAAGGGAGATATGGCCAGGATCAAGGCGCTCAGCAGGCCCGTTCGCTCGTCGAGCAGACGGCGGCCCAACAGGTAAATCAGCGGTATGGTGGCGGTGCCGAACAGCGCGGAGAGGGATCGCAGACTGGCCTCGCTTTCGCCCCAGATATGGGTCCAGAGACGCAGCAGGGCGTAGTAGAGCGGTGGGTGCTGATCGATGCGCACGACCCAGCGCCACATCTCGCCGAGGGGATGCTGTGCCATCCACAAACTGAAGGCCTCGTCGATCCACAGCCCCTCGCTGCCGATCTGGTAGAAGCGCAGGAAGCCACCCAGGACTGTCAGGGTTAGGAGAATGGAGAATGGAGGATGGAGAACAAGGGAGCGGCTTTGTCGATTCTCCATTCCCGATTCTCTATTCTCAACCCTCAACCTCAACCTTCAACCTCAACCCTTAATACAGGAACCATACGGCGATGGGGTAGCCCCAAAGCAAGGTGGTCATAGCGCCGGCGACGAGGAAGGGTCCGTAGGGGATGTGATCGCGCAGACCACGCGCTCCCGCGATCAGCAGGACGAGGCTCACGGCCGAGCCGCACAGGATGCTCAGCACCAGCGCCTCGATGACCAGGGGAAAACCCGTGATCAAGCCGACGAAGGTAGCCAGTTTGACATCTCCCATGCCCATCGCGCCGTCGCCGAAGAAGGCGTTTCCCACCAGGGCGACGATGAAGAAGAATATCAGGCCAATGGCGCCGCCGAGCAGCGAGCTCCACCAGGTCATGTTCGGGGTGAAGAAGCTGGCGATGATGGCGAAGATTATGGAGGGATAAGTCACTGCGTTGAAGATCAAGCGGCGCTCAATATCGGTGACCAAAATGAGGGCGAAGATAGTGCTGTAAATGGCATACAATGGCCACTTGATAGAGGGGCCGAAGAGTATCCAGAGGTAACTATACATGCTTCCCAGGCCGATCTCGACCAATGGGTGCCGCAAGGGACGCCGCCCTAGCGCTGCGCCGCAGGAAGGGCAGCACGCACGCCCGATCAGGTGAGGTATCAGGGTCAGCCATTGCCACCAGGGAAGCGTGCGCCCACAATGGGTGCAATGGGGTAGCGTGGGAGGGCGCCGCGCTGGCAGGGCGGAGGCGAGTTGATTGACCAAGATACCCACGAGTGCGCCTAGGATAAAAGTGATGAGGATCATCCACATAGCGATTGCCGCGCTGACGGCGCTCAATCCTCTGCCTCTGCCATCTGGCACAAGCGGATGCCCTCTTTCGCGTTGAGTTCGTTGGGATCGATCTGGAGGGCCGCGTCGAAGAGAGGGTATGATTTATCACACTCGGCCATATAGAAGTAGGCCAGGCCCAGCGTGTAGAGATGTCCGATCTGAGGCCCCTCGACCCACTTGGCCTCGAGCTGAATTTCTGCGCTTCCATCGGTTGCCACTTGCAGCGGGCCGGTGTTCAGCGGATCGCCGGAGAGCGCGTCGACTCCCTGAAACCATCCGACATAGGTCTGATCATATCGCAATTGGGGCATTTTTTCCAGAGTGACCGTGTATGTGCCCGTTTGTGTATCGAGATTCACAGTGCCGCGCGTGCCTTTCCAGGCTTCCTCGTCCTTTTCGGGGTGCAGTGATGTCCGCATGCTCTCTGTGCCATGATGTAGGGAGGGAGTAAACTTGCCCCTCAGCACAACTTCGGTGGAGGGAGTAGTCGGCTGGGACTGACGTTGTTCGATAGTGATGAAAAAGGAGCGTGCCCGCCGCCGCTCGGCGATGCATTCCAAATCGATGGCTTTCTCGAAGTTGGGGATGGCGTCCTCGTAGTTGCGATGGCTCCAATAGATGATGGCCAGGTGTCCATAGGGAGGCGCATACTCAGGGTCGGCTTCGATGGCGTGCTGGAAATATGCTTCCGCTTCTTCGTGCTTCTCCAGGTTGTAGTACAGCCATCCCAGACGGTCGAAAGCCTCGGCGCTGGAAGGGTCGGACTCGACTGCTTTCTGGAAACTCTCCGCTGCCGCTTCCAGATCGCCCAAAGCCCTGTGATTTCGGCCGATGGCGATGTGGATGTAGGCTAGTTGGGGATGAATCTCCAGAGCACGTTCATAAGCCTCTATCGCCTCCCAGTAATTCCCCTGCACCTCCAGCACGTAGCCGTAGTTGCGGTG
>CAZANJ010000156.1:2368-6978 GCA_964486415.1 uncultured Anaerolineales bacterium | reverse complement strand
CCCTCACCCACACACCACCGGGCGCCCCAGTGCCTCCGCTATGTCCTCCGGCCACATCCCATCCAGCGATTGCCCCTCTGGCCCGCCGAACATCGCGGGCGGGAGCACAATTACATCTCCCAGTTCCCGACCTCGCAACTGAGCCACTACGTCCCGCGCGGTCAGCAAGCCGACCACCGTCACCCTCTCGCCGAAGAAATGATTGATCACCGGTATAACTTCAATGCTTGTGACCGTGCGCAACAGGGGCGCAAAAAGCTCGCCGCTCACCAGGGTGGGAGATTCAAGATTCGAGATTCGAGATTGCAATTTCCGTTCTCCAACCTCCAAGAACTGGCGCACCAATCCGACGCCATTTTCGGTCAGATCTAGTCCATCATAATCCCGTAATAGGGGAACACTCTCACCCAGCCGCAGATACCACTCGTCGGAGAGGTAAGCAAAATTGACGCCCAGCCGCTCTCTGAGCTGCGTTTGCCAGACGGTCACGCTCTTGAAGACAGCCCCCATCTCCTCTTGAGTGTGGAGGCGACAAGGGCCCCGATGGTACCTGGTCAAACCCACCGGCACGATGCTGACGGAGCGCACCGCTGGATAGAGCTCGGATAAGTCGCCGATGGAGCGATCCAAATGCGGGCCATCGTTGACGCCGGGCCGCACCACGATCTGGGTATGCACCTCAATCCTCAGATCGGCCAGACGGCGCAATTGTCCCATCACGTCCGGCGCACTGGGATTGCGCAGCATGCGGCGACGCAGATCGATATCTGTGGCGTGGACCGAGACGTAGAGCGGGCTGAGATGCTGCTCGTCGATGCGCTTCCAGTCCGCCTCAGTGAGATTGGTCAGGGTGATATAACTGCCGAAGAGGAAGGAATGGCGGTAATCATCGTCCTTGATGTAGAGCGAGGGACGCAGGCCCGGCCTCATCTGGGCCACGAAGCAGAACTCGCAGTGATTGTTGCAGCGGCGGATACCGTCGAAGCTCGGCTCGGCAAACTCCAATCCTAACGGTTCGTCGTAGCGTCGTTCGGCTTCAACCTTGAACGCCTCGCCCGCGCGGCGCACTTGCAAGGTCAGATGTGGCTCGGCGGCATAGAAGCGCACGTCGATGACGTCTCTAAGCCGATGACGGTTGATGGAAATGAGCTCATCCCCCGGACGCAGGCCGATTCGGTCGGCCAGGCTGTGGGGAGCGACGGCCTCAATCAGACCAGCGGACATCCTTTTCCTCGACCAATTTCACTACCGCAAGCATCACTTCCTCAATGTTCAAATCGGTCGTACCAATGACGACGGCATCCTCGGCCACGCTCAGCGGCGAGGCTTCCCGCGTGCTGTCGATCTCATCGCGGCGGCGCATCGAGTCCAAAACAGCTTCGTAGTTCGCTTCCTCCTCACGTTCTCGCACTTCTTGCCAGCGACGCCGCGCCCGCTCCTCGACGCTGGCGTCGAGATAGATCTTGAGATCGGCGTCGGGCAGCACCACGGTGCCGATGTCCCGTCCCACCATCACCACCGGCTCTTTCGCGGCCACCCGCCGCTGCTGCAAAACCAACGCCTGCCGCACGCCGGGGTAAGCGGAGACAGTCGAGACGTTGGCGTCCACCGCCGGCGTGCGGATCTTCCAGGTAATGTCCACACCGTCGGCCAGGACGGTATATTGACGGCCATCGGCGACCGTCGGATCGGTCACGTCGATGTGGAGCCGTTCCGCCATCTCGGTAACCGCCGCTTCGTCCTCGATGGGTATATCGCGCTCCAGGGCCGCCCAGGTCACGGCGCGGTACATCACACCGGTGTCGAAGTAGAGATGGCTCAAGCGCCGGGCGAGCAGTTCGCCAACAGTGCTCTTGCCAGAGGCGGCCGGGCCGTCAATGGCTATAGTGTGCAAATTCATAGTTGGAGCCTCTGGGTTGGTCGATGGGCGCAATTTACACATCGGCGCTCAAAAACCGTTCCCAGAACCTCTGGGCCACCATTTCCTTCCAATTGTCAGGCAGCACTGGCTCGTGCAATAAGATCGCAACCCGGAGGAACTGCAATAACCTAAGCTTCTCGTTTTCTTCCATTCGTTCCAGGTCTTTCTTTTTGAGTCGCATTATGTTCGTCTCATAGCTTCTTTCACAGTCAGAGCAGCGCCACTCTATTCTACGTCTGGCTAAATCTATCCGATAGCGCTTCTCTCCACCACAAATCATACAAGGGAAACCGCTCTCATACCACTTCTCCGCCAATTTCTCCTCCATTGTCTTCGGCGTCTCGACCAACACTTCAACTTCTTCCTCTCGCTCCGGCTCCAGCAAGTGACCGACCATCCTCCCTTCTTCCGTCACGCGGCCCGGTTCGAGCATCAATCGTTCTCCAAAGAAATATGCTTTTACTTCATCCCAGCCAGCGTAATGTTCACCCCAAACGGGCTCGCCCAGCAGGCTCCGCTCCAGCGCGATGAGGACTTCATCCTCAGTGTACTGTATCCGGCCACGGTGCCGGCTTGAAGTTTGCACATCTCCCAGCCAGCGGGGCGGCGGCAAGGGCTCAACTCGCTCTCCCAGGGAGGGTGTGTAAACCTGGCACTTCGCGTCCAATTCCTCGCTCAGAGTGCTTTGGGACTCCGGCTCACCATGTACCAGGATCACGGACCGGGGGCGAAAATGATCCACCAGTTGTATCAACTGCGGCTGATCGGCATGGGCGCTGAGGCTCACCCGCTCGACTTGAGCACGCACATCCACGGTCTGGCCCTCCAACTTCAGCTCGTCCCCCGGCTCAAGCTCCTGGAGCCGCCGACCGGGGCTCTCCTCATCGGTGTAGCCGGGGAAGATGATAGCGTTGCGCGGCTGATTCAGAATCCTCCGCGCGTAGCTCACAGATGGCCCGCCGGTGAGCATGCCCGAACTGCTGACGATGCAGGATGGCTCGTCGGGGCGTGGGATCTGATGTCGCCAGCGGGCTTTCACCGGCCTGATCCATTTGTCCTGAAAGGGATGCATGCCCGAATCGACCAGCGTTCCCAGCTCGGAAGAAAGGTCAGGCCAATGGCGTCGATAGACGTTGCACACGGAGCGCACCATGCCATCCACGTAGATGGGAAACTCAGGGATGGCGCCCGCGCGTTGCATCGCCCGCAGGATGAGGATGACTTCCTGGGCGCGGCCCACGGCGAAAGAGGGCACCAGTGCCACGCCACCGCCCACGATGACCTTCCCTATCGTGCGGGCCAGGGCTCGCTCCTCTTCCACCCGGTCGGGGTGCCGCCGGGCGCCATAGGTGCTCTCCAGCACCAGCACATCGGCTGTCAGATCAGGCACCCGCGCGCCGCGCACGGTATACTGGTTGGCCACCGATACATCTCCGCTGAAAACTATCCGACCTTCCGGGGTATCCAGAAGCACCATAGCCGCGCCCAGGATGTGTCCAGCGGGGACTATACAAGCAGCCACGTCAGAGAAGGGATGGAACCACAACTCCGCCTCTTGCCTTGTCAGGCCACGCATCAGAGACTTCACACTGTCCATACCATAAAGCGGCTCGGCCCGGTAGCGGTTGTAACCCATAACCCGCACGCTGTCGGTGAGGAGAATTCCGAGCAATGCGTGGGTGCCGGGTGTGACGAGGATGGGAAGATCGGGGAAACGCTGATGCAGAAGTGGCAGCGCGCCGCTGTGATCCAGGTGAGCATGGGTGACGAAGGCCAAATCAGGACGAGGCAACGTGTCCAGATCCGGCAGCGCGGCCTGTCCCACCTCGTCAGGCCGGAAGCCGCAGTCGATCAGAATGCGACGGCCCACCACCTCCAGCAGATAACAACTGGCGCCGATTTCATCGGCGCCGCCTAAAGCGGTGAAGTACATAGTTGTAGTTCCTAATGGTGTATCCCAGAAGTTTTGGAGAGCTACCCATATTCCCTCTCCCCTATGGGGAGAGGGTCAGGGTGAGGGGAAGAGAACTAAAGAAGGTCAAGCGGCTAACTCTTCCGACAATTGCTTACCGGCCCAATTACGCACCTTCTTGCTTCGAGCATCCAACACGAACCGTATCACCATCCTTCATAACGCACCAGGTCGGAAAGTGTCTTGCGTCTCTTGGGCTTGGGTTGATCGGCCGGGTATCCCAGCGGTGTGAAGGCTATCGGCTCGACATCATCGGGCAGGCCCAACACCTCTCGCGCAGCATCCGGATCGAAAGCGCCGATCCAGCAGGTGCCCAGCCCCAGATTCGCTGCGGCAAGAATTAGGTGATCCATCACAATAGCAACATCCACGTAGGTGTAGTTCTTGCCATCGCTGCGGGTCCAGGCTTTGTCGGGCAAGCCGATAGCGCAGATGACCAAGGGCGGTTGTACGAACCAATCCTTGCCATAGATGCGCTTCAACTCCTCCTCACGCCCTTCTGTGTGGATCACGATAAGCTGGAAGGGCTGCCGATTGGCCGCGGTCGGTGCCAGACGAGCTGCTTCGAGCACGGCCTGGAGCTTGCCCCCCTCGACCATATCGGGCTTGTAGTCTCTTACGCTGTAACGTTTTTCAATCAGTTCTGAGAACTCCATAAATCTTTCCTCCTTGAATGTAGAATGGAGAATGGAGAATTACGACAATGCGCTTCATTCA
>CAZANJ010000156.1:0-2268 GCA_964486415.1 uncultured Anaerolineales bacterium | reverse complement strand
CATCATTCGCCTCTGAGAAGCGTTTGCCATAAAGCGCTCAGGCCAAGGGTAGAATTCCTCTAGCCACTGTAAAGCATCCACACTGACTCCGCCAGCCCACATCTCCCAGTGGAGGTGGGAACCGGTGGAGAGGCCCGTATTGCCCACACGGGCGATCACGTCCCCTTGCGCTACCTGCTGCCCGACCTGGGCCTCAATCTTCGAAAGGTGAGCGTAGCCGGTCAGCACCCCCCAGCCGTGATCGATCACAACCGCGTTGCCCCAAAGGGAAAGTGGCTCGGCCAGTACCACCGTCCCCCCGACCGGCGCCTGCACGGGCGTACCGCCGGGCGCTCTGAAGTCCACACCAGAGTGATAGCTGGTGTAGGGGCTGCCGTTATAGGAACGATGGGAACCGAAGTAGGAAGAAATACTGCCAGGGCAAGGACGCTCGAAAGGCCCGCGCCAATGCCGCTCCGGGGAGAAAGTGTACCGCACGGAATCTAAACGCTCGCGATCAGCGTTGACGATGGCCGGATCCATCAGGCCGGGGGAAGCGTTGATGCGCTCGTAGCCGAAGCGCCCGGCCTCCACCACCACATCAGCCGTGATCTGGGTCTCGTGCCCCTCCGCGTCCACCGCGCTCAGCGTCAGTTCGTAGAGGCCCGGTTCCGTGAACACATGCACCCCCACCAGACCGTAGTACACACCATCCTCCTCACCAAATTCCACCACGCGCCCGAACAACTCTCCCCTCAAGCTAACCTGTTCCGTGGTCCTCACAGCGATGACCATCGTCGATCCCTGTGCCACCGGCAGGGGCAAAATCTCGACGGCAGCAAAGGGCGTCGGAAGCAAACTCGGCCCTTCCCCAGGGATGACCATCTCCTGTCCTGGGTAAAGCAGATTGGGATTGGCAACATGACTGTTAGCCATCAACACCCAGGGCGAGACATCATAGCGCAACGCGATGCGCAGCAGTGTATCTTCGGGACGCACGATATGGATCACACCGCCATCCGGTTGTCGAGGAGCAACGTCATCCGCGTCAGCCGGGTTAATGAGCGACGGCGCCTGGACGACCTGCCCCACGTGAACGATATCCGGCGAGAGCATACCGTTGATCTGGACGAGCGTCTGCCAGGTGGTATGGTAGCGCCGAGCTACGGAGAAAAGCGTGTCGCCAGCCTGGATCACGTAAGGCACCGTCGTCTCCGGACTGACCACCCGCCCCTGACGGGGTATCGTCAGTCGCTGTCCAACGTAGATGCGTCGCGGATCCGGAAGGCCATTGGCATGCGTGATGGCGTCCACAGTCAAGCCATAACGCTGCGCGATGGCAGCCAGGGTATCCCCCCGCTGCACGATATACACGCCCTCCCCCGGAAGCGGTCCTCCCGTTTGAAAATCAGGACATGCCCATGCTGACCCCGCCCACACCCCGATCAGCAATAAGAGCGTCAGCAAAACAATAATCCTTCGCTTCACTGCATTACCTCCTAAACGGCTAAACGTTTCACGTTTCACTTTTTACGATTATATCTCCGATTTGCACCCGCTCCAGCAACGCTGGCGGCCCTTCCAGTACGTCTCGCGCCGGGGCGCGGGGCACATAGAGGGGGCGGAAGGGGCGGGCCAAAAGCGCGTCCACCACGCGCCCTTGGCCATTCAGCCACACCGCCGCGATGGGAAAGAAGACAAAGAACATATGGATGGCCGTATCGATGCGGCTCTCCCGTCGCCCGACCAGGAGCAAGCCCTCGCCGTCATCCAGACGTGGCCTAAAGGTGAGGCCGCGCAGGCGACAGGCGAAGCTGGCGCAGCAGCGCACACGCTCCAGCGCCAGCTCGCCCCGCGTCTCGTTCCACATCGCCATCCATTCTGCCATCAAACGGTCAATTCTCCCGAAGTATCAGCGGCAGATAGGGTATCTGGGTATCAGTCTGCATCGATCTCCACGCGGGCCATTCGGTGAGGCCGCCGATCGGGGTAGAAACATCTTCACTTCCGAGCGCGAAGTACAGCCCCTTGTTCGTCGCCAGCGCGACGTTGCCCGCCTTGTCCACCGCCTGGACGAAGAAACTGGTATCTTCTGTGTCACCGAGCATTCCCGTCCAGTGATTACTCGCCCCGCTTTCCTTGGTCAGGTCCAACGTCTCCCACGAATTGCCCTCGTAGGTCACCACTGCACGCTGCACGCCGGATGAGTCCGTGACATGCACGTCGATATTCCATCCACCGTCCACAGTGCTGGTGGTCACCCCCCAGATGGTCGGTGGCGTGTAGTCG
>CAZANJ010000155.1:0-7000 GCA_964486415.1 uncultured Anaerolineales bacterium | reverse complement strand
AACGTGCACTTCCCCCCTGAGTCTCAAGTTGAGGAATATTCATTCAGGGGGTGAGTCCATCAACCCCAAGGCGGCGGGTATGGAAACCCGCCCTACATCCTTTGGCTATGTAGGGCGGGTTTCCATACCCGCCGATTTTTGAATCGCTTCGAAAACCCGGCAATGAAGGCCCCGGCCGAGCTTGATAGGTTTTTCTCATCTGCTCAAGGTCGATGAGATACCCGTTGCCTGTTCCAGGCCTATTTGTCGAACCCCAACCGGCTTTCCGCGCCGCGCGGTCGGACCCGGTGGAGGCGTTGAGGTATGAGTGAACTTCTAGCGGGCGAAATTTGGTTGACAAATCAAAGGAGTGTGTTATGATTTGCGCTCGAAAGTCGAGTAGTTGAGGCGCCGTCAGGGTGGCGCTCTGGATTGTTCAGGAGTAGACAGAGGTATTCTACAGTGGATTTGACTTTGGCGCTTAGCCTTATTTTTATCCCTACGCTTATTGTCGTCGTACCTACGTCCCGAATTATCACTGAGGGGTGGTCAGCGGCTGGGAGGAGATTGAGGTAAAGCGCTTGACGAATGGTTAATTTAGCCAAAGAGCCCCCCAAGCAGGGGGCTTTTTTGTTGCCCCTGGTTTCTCATAGGTTCCAAGGGAAGAGCCTGCTCGGATAGCCCAGGAAGTCGAGCAGGCTGAGTGATTAAATCAAAAAATCAAAACACATCAAGGAGTGTCAGACATGAACAAATCTGAATTCATCTGGTTCAACGGCGAGCTTGTGAAGTGGGATGAGGCTCAGGTGCACGTTGCCTCTCACGTACTTCACTATGGCTCCAGTGTCTTCGAGGGCATCCGCGCCTACGAGACGGAGGACGGCCCGGCGGTCTTTTGTCTTGACGAGCACATCGACCGGCTGTTCAATTCATCCAAAATATATCGGATGGAGGTGCCTTACACCAGGGAAGAGATCACGCAGGCCATTATGGAGACGATCAGGGCCAATGAGCACATGAACTGCTACATCCGCCCCCTGGTCTTCCGAGGGGTAAATAGCCTTGGCGTAAATCCCACTGTTTGTCCCGTTGGAGTTACTATCATCACTATGGAGTGGGGGGCCTATCTCGGCCCAGAGGCCATAGAGCAAGGTGTGGACGTGGGGGTCAGTTCCTGGGGCCGTATGGCGCCCAACACCTTCCCCGCCTCGGCCAAGATCGGCGGGCAGTACATCAACTCCCAGTTGATCGCGATGGAAGCGGCCCAGCACGGTTACATCGAGGGAATCGCCCTCGATGCCAACGGCTTCGTCAGCGAGGGGAGCGGCGAGAACATATTCCTGGTCAGGGATGGGGTGCTGTTCACGCCACCGCTGTTCTCCTCCATCCTGGAGGGCATCACGAGGCGTTGCGTCATCACCCTGGCCCATGATCTTGGCTACGAGGTGCGGGAAGAGTGTATCCCCCGCGAGGCGCTCTACGTAGCCGACGAGGTTTTCTTCACCGGCACAGCGGCTGAGATCACGCCCATTCGCTCCGTGGATCAAATCCCCGTCGGGGCCGGTAAGCGTGGCCCCGTTGCCAAAAGGTTACAGGAGGAGTTTTTCGGCCTCAGCAGCGGGGAGCTTCCCGACCGGCACGGATGGCTCACGCCGGTAAGTTAAGGAAGATCTCTTGTTTCGCTTGGTCTGGATCGCCAGGTCCAGGCCAAGCGCGGGCGGAGAGGTTGTTTTTCTGAAAACACTAATGAGTGAGGTAAGTATGTTAAATGGCGAAACTTTGACCTTCATAGGCAGTGGAACGATGGCCGAGGCGATGATTAAAGTCTTGTTGGATAAAGCACAAATCGCTCCAGATCACATATTCGCCAGCGGCCCGCGCCAGGAAAGGGCGGAGGAGTTGAATCGGCGCTATGGCGTGGTGGGCGTCACCGACAATCGGTGTGCGGTCGAGGCGGCGAGCATCGTCGTGCTTTCCGTCAAGCCCCAGGTGTTGCCAGCGGTGTTGGATGAACTGCGCGGGCTGATGCTGCTCGATAGCCTGGTGCTGTCCATCGTCGCCGGTATGAGCATCGAGACTATCGCTGCGGGACTGGAGCACCCGGCGGTAGTGCGCGCCATGCCCAACACGCCGGCCCAGATCGGCGAGGCTATGACCGTCTGGACCGCTTCGCGCGACGTGGACGAGAAGCAGCACGAGCAGGCTCGGGCCATCCTCCAGGCGATGGGGCACCAGATTTACGTCAAGGACGAAGGGATGCTGGACATGGCCACCGCTGTGAGCGGCACCGGCCCCACCTACGTCTTTTTGATGATGGAGGCGCTGACGGATGCCGCCGTCCACCTGGGATTCTCCCGACGGGTAGCCATTGAGTTGGTGACACAGACCGTTCTGGGCTCAGTTCTCTTCGCCCGTCAGTCCGAGGGCCACCTGGCCGAGATGCGCAACATGGTCACCTCCCCCGGTGGCACCAGCGCCGAGGCCATCTATCAACTGGAGAAGGGCGGGTTGCGCACCATTCTTTCCAAGGGTGTGTGGGCCGCTTATCGGAAGTCAAGTTTACTTGGAGAGGCACAACCCAAGGCCGACTGACTATTTGACGCCCCCTTTCACTCTGCTATAATACCTCCCACGCTGTCTGGTTTTATTGTAAACGAGGTGTTATGTTAGAAAAACTGAAACAGGTCGAGGAGCGATATGAGGAACTGATGCGCTTGATGGCCGATCCGGAGATCGCGCAGGATTACGAGCGCGTGGCCGAATATGCCAAAGAGCGTTCCGACATCGAGGACGTCGTCACCACATATCGCTCGTACAAGGATACGCTCCAGGAGCTAGAAGGAACGGAGAGTCTTCTGGACGAGGATATCGAGCCGGAGCTGCGAGAGCTAGCCGAGATGGAAGTCGCCGAGTTGGAGGAGCGAGCGACGCGGCTGGAGGAGCAGCTACGCCATATGCTCATCCCCAAAGATCCGAGGGATGCCAAGAACGTGATCATCGAGATCCGCGCGGGAGCCGGTGGAGATGAGGCCGGCCTCTTCGCCGCTGATCTTTACCGCATGTACACACGCTACGCCGAAAAGCAGGATTGGAAGACGGAGCTTTTGAGCTCCCATCCCACCGGCCTGGGGGGAGTCAAAGAGTCGATTTTCAGCGTGAAGGGCGACCGAGCTTTCTCGCGTCTCAAATTTGAAAGCGGCGTTCATCGCGTTCAGCGCGTGCCCGTCACCGAATCTTCGGGACGCATTCATACCTCCACGGCCACCGTGGCGGTCTTGCCAGAGATGGACGATGTGGAGGTCAAGATCGATCCTAAAGATGTGGTGCTTGAGGCCTATGGTGCCTCTGGCCCCGGCGGGCAACACATGCAAAAGAACGCGACCGCCATTCGCCTTACCCACAAGCCCACCGATATGGTCATCTGCTGTGAGTCAGAGCGTTCTCAGGCCCAGAACAGGGAACGCGCCCTGGCTATTTTGCGGGCCAGGTTATACGAGGAGGAGCGCCAAAAGCAAGAAAAGGAGAGGGCTGAGGCGCGGCGCGTTCAGGTTGGCACCGGCGGGCGCAGCGAGAAAATTCGCACCTACAATTTCCCCCAAAATCGCGTCACAGATCATCGCATCGGGATGTCGCTTTATCAATTGACCGACGTGCTGGATGGAGATATAGACCCCTTCATCGAGGAATTGACTGAGAAGGAACAGGCCGCTCGCCTGGAAGCTCTGAGCCATACTGAGGAAGAAGCTTAGTTTATTCGTGATACAGAAGCGAGAAATAAAAAATCGCGTGCTCGAAGCTGAGCAAGAGAGCTCCAAGGCGCTTCCCCCTGGCGTCGATCTACCGTCACTAGACGCTCACCTTTCGCCGCCGACGGTCAAAGAGGCTATTCAAAGCGCCTCCGCTCAATTGCGTCCTGTCACTGAGAAGCCTCGCCTTGAGGCCGAAGTGCTCCTCAACCACGTGTTGGGCACCTCGCGAGCTGAGTTGTTGGCCGACCCTGATTACCCTCTCACAACCGGTCAGCGACGTCGCTATCAGATGTTCGTTCTCCGCCGCGCCTCACACTATCCTCTGCCCTATATCACAGGCCATATTGAGTTCTATGGGTTGGAGATTGAGGTCACGCCGGAGGTCTTGATCCCCCGGCCGGAGACGGAGCTGTTGGTGGATCTGGCGCTTGAGCGCCTTCCCTCAAGGATCATCGACGTGGGCACCGGCTCGGGCTGCATTGCGATTGCATTGGCGACCCATTTGCCCGATGCTGTCGTCTATGCCATTGACGTTTCATCCTCGGCGCTGGCTGTGGCGCGTCGCAACGTGGAGCAGCATCACCTCGATGGGCGCGTGCGGCTGATGCTCGGAGATGTGCTCACCCCGCGCCCTAGCCCGGTGGATCTAATCGTCTCCAATCCTCCTTACGTTTCCACAAACGAGTGGGCCTCATTGCCGACGTCGGTGCGCGATTATGAGCCTCGGCTGGCGCTTGATGGCGGCTCGCACGGCCTAAGTCTCATTCGTGAGGTACTGGCCCAGTCTCAGGGCGCATTGAGGCCAGATGGCAGGCTGCTGATTGAGATCGGAGCGGAGCAGGGAGAGGCTGCGATGCATCTAGCCCATATGTTCTATCCTCAGAATGGAACTTCGATCCGCTTGCACACCGATTTGGCCGGACTCGACCGTGTATTGGAGGTGCAGACTTGAACTCGGACGCGCATGAAATTCGGCTTCTGGCGTTGGATCTTGATGGCACGCTGATAGACGAGCGTATGACTGTGTCCGACGAGGCGCGGCGGGCTGTCGCCGAGGCCCGTCAGCGTGGCGTGGTGGTCACCCTCGCTACCGGGCGGATGCTTGATGCCACGGAGCCCTTCGCGCGTGATCTGGGTATCACCGCGCCCTTGATCTGTTATCAGGGGGGACTGATCTATGATTTGGCTTCCGACTTTGCGCTCCATCGCGCCACGATGGAGCCGGCGCTGGTGCGGGATGCGTTGACCTGGTGTGCACAGCAAGGCTGGCACATCGTCCTCTATGCCGATGACAAGGTCTTCATCGCCGAGCGCCGATACCCAAAGAGCTTCTATCAGCACTTATTGGGAGATCGCTTGAATTGGGTCGATGATCTGTTCCCGGTGCTTGAACATCATCAACCGGACAAGTTCCTATTCGTCGCCGAGCCGGAGCAGGCCGATCGGATCGAAGCGCAGACACGACAGCGTTTCGATGGGCAGATGGAAGTGGTGCGTTCCCATGCCATGTTCGTCGAGGGAAATCCGCTGGGCGTTTCCAAGGGGGACGCTTTGCGGCGGCTAGCCGCTCACCTTTCCATTCCCCAGGCCCAGGTGATGGCCATCGGGGACCAGGGCAACGACATCCCGATGATCGCCTGGGCCGGGGTGGGGGTGGCGATGGGAAATGCTAGCTCTGCTGCCAAAGCTGTAGCCGACTGGGTCGCTCCGCCGCTGACAAAAGAGGGCGCAGCAGTGGCTATCAGGCGTTTCGTGTTGGATTGGAGAATGAGGAATGAAGAATGAGGAATGGAGAATAGAGAATGAAGAATGGAGGTAAGCTGTCATTTTTCATTCGCTATTCGCTATTCGCTATTCACCATTCGTAAGGAGTTAATTTTATGGAATCTTCGTCATCTGTTCAGTCGACAGATATTGTCGTGCGGCTGAGGCGTGAACTGGCCGGCTTGATGAATGTTGAGAACTACGAAATTGTAGAGCTTTCCGGTCCTTCGAAGATAAGAAGCGACGCTTCAGCCATTGCCTTCCGGGGGCGCGTGGTCGGCGATACGGAGAGCGCTTTCGAGCACATCTCCCAGCGCTTCGAGCGCCACGGCTACACCGCCCTGCTCCGTGACTGGGGAGAGGATGGTCACGAGCTCCTCGCTGCTCAAGGCGTTGTCAAACAGGATAAGCCGCCCCGTGTGTGGGTCAATGCGGTGCTCTTCCTGGCGACGCTGGTCAGCGTGCTCTACATCGGCGCCGGATACGCCTTGCAGGACGCCGGGATGCTGCAAAATCCAGAAGGCACCGATGCGCTGCTCATGCCCCTGACTCACATTCACTGGGGTGTCCCCTTCGCGGCCACCTTGATGGGCATACTCTTGGCCCACGAGCTGAGCCATTACTTCGTCGCCCGCCGCTATAATTCGCCCGTTAGCTTGCCTTACTTCATTCCAATGCCCAACATTCTGGGCACAATGGGCGCGGTCATCACACAGCAGGCGCCGATGCGCAATCGCAAAGCTCTGTTCGATATTGGCATCGCCGGCCCGCTGGGCGGCCTGATCGTCGCCCTTCCGCTTCTGGTTCTGGGCTTGAGCCTTTCCGATGTCGGTCCGCCTCCACCGGGCGTGGAGGTCGCCTGGCAAGAGGGCAACTCGCTGCTCTACGCGACGCTCAAGTATGTCGTGTTCGGAGAGTTCCTCCCCAACGCCGGGCGGGATGTCTGGCTCCACCCGGTCGCCTTCGCCGCCTGGGCCGGGTTGCTGGTCACGATGGTCAACTTGATCCCGGTGGGACAACTGGATGGGGGACACGTCACTTACGCGCTTTTGGGTCGCCGGGCCTGGACGCTGGGCTACATTCTCATTGCCGCGATGTTGGGATGGGGAAGCTGGTTACTGTTCACGGGCAATCAGGCCGGTGGCTTCTGGGTCACGTGGGGCATGCTGAACGTGCTCATGAACCGCAAGCACCCGCCGCCGCTCAATGATGCGACGAAGCTCGACACGCCCAGAATCGCTCTGGGTCTGCTGCTTCTGGCGATTTTTATCCTGACCTTTATGCCCGCGCCGTTGCAACAAGTTACGTTTTGAATGATGAATGGCGAATGTATCTACTCAGCCGCTCAAGCCGGGTGTGTCACCCGGCGTCTTTTGAACAGTATTTTGTCCAAAAGTAGCTTGCTTCATTTAGAAATCGGGGATTGCAAATCCCCCTACATTCTACATTCAATATTCTACATTCTACATTCAACATTCAAAGGAGTGATCTATGATCCATGGCGTCGA
>CAZANJ010000154.1:0-7007 GCA_964486415.1 uncultured Anaerolineales bacterium | reverse complement strand
AAGGGTGAGTGGGAGTTTGATCTTAGCCTTGCGTTTAGAATCGCGGACGGCGTTCGTCGGCGCCGACGAGTACTTCGCGGAGCATGTCCAATTCCTCCAGCACCTTTCCCGCGCCACGGGCGACGCACGTCATAGAGTCCTGAGCGACCCAGGCTTGCATATTGACCTCGTCGCTCACTCGCTCCGCCATGCCCTTCAACTGGGAGCCGCCTCCGGCCATACAGATACCGGTCTCCATCAAGTCTGCGACGAGTTCCGGCGGGGTCTCGTCCAGCGTATCCCGAATGACGTCTATAATGATGTCCACGGAGTTACTGAGCGCCTCTCGAATCTCGATGCTGCTGATCTCGACCTCTTCTGGCAAGCCAGTAACGAGATTGCGCCCGCGCAAGGTCATCGTCATCTCCTCAGGCATAGGATAGGCTGACCCAATGGCCATCTTGGTCTGCTCGGCCATGCGCTCGCCGATGTAAAGATTATACTTCTGACGAACATACTGAATAATATCCTCATCCATCTCGTCGCCCGCGATGCGCAATGAACGACCGACGACAATGCCGCCCAGGCAGAAGACGCCTACCTCAGTCGTACCGCCGCCGATGTCCACCACCATGATGCCACGAGCCTCAGTCACGGGCAAACCAGCCCCGATAGCAGCCGCCATCGGCTCTTCGATCAGATAAGCCTCACGCGCCCCAGCGGATGTGGCGGCATCATAGACAGCGCGTTTCTCAACCTCGGTCACGCCACTAGGGATCCCGATGACGACACGCGGGCGAGGAAAGGGAAACATCAATTGGCTATGCGACTTTCTGATAAAATAATCGAGCATGGCCTCAGTCACCTCGAACTCCGAGATAACACCGTCACGCATCGGGCGAATGGCGACGATATTTACCGGCGTGCGCCCTACCATCTCCTTAGCCTCGGCACCAATAGCCAACACTTTCTGACTATCCCGCTCAATAGCAACCCAAGATGGCTCGTTGATAACAATGCCCTTCCCCTTCACGTAAACTAGGGTATTAGCCGTACCTAGGTCAATACCAATGTCAAGAGAAAAAAGCCCAAAAAAGGCATCTATGGGATTAAACACAAATGTCTCCTATACACAAATAACCGCCCCGGCAGACAAATTCTCAGAACCGGGGCCGCTGAATTAGGATTATACCATAAATCATGGGCAGGGAAAAGTCCTTGGAATACGGGGCGTTTATGCTATAATCTGACGCTGTGATGAATTCACTCTACCATATCCAGTTGCCCGTTTTCGAAGGCCCGCTTGATCTGCTACTTCAACTCATCGAACGCGAGGAGTTTGATATCACCACTATCGCCCTCGCCCGTGTCACCGATCAGTACTTGGATCAGCTGGCAGAAATGGAAAAACGCCAAGTGAAAGACCTGGCCGATTTCCTCATTGTGGCAGCTAAATTGTTGTTGATCAAGTCCGCGACATTGCTACCCCGCCCCTCGCAACCTCAACCTGAAGCCGATCTCCAAGATGCCGGAGATGATCTGGTGCATCAGTTACAGATATACAAACGCTTCAAGGAGATAGCCGCCCGCTTGCACGAACGAGAGGAAGCGGGGTTACATAGTTACGTGCGTCTGGCTCCCCTCCCCCGCCACGACCCACAGCCCGACCTCGAAGATATTACCTTGCACAAGTTACTGGATCTGGCACGAGAGGCCCTGAAGGTCAAAACTGGACCCCCTGTCGGAGAGGTGGTCACGCCGGTCACGGTGACGATCGCTGAGCGGATTACCCACATCGAGCAAGAATTGGATCGCCGGTCCAGAATCCGCTTCCACGATCTCTTTACAAGCAACGCCACACGCACCGAGGTCATCGTGACGCTACTGGCCTTGCTGGAGTTGATCAAGCAAAATCAAGCCCAGGTGTGGCAAAAGAGCTTATTCGGCGATATATTCATCCAGCGCCGAAGTTCCAGGATTGAAAACGCAGAGGCGACCTAACGAGCCCTAAAACTCCTCAAGCCCATCCATCGCCGCACGCATCCGCTCCAAGGCCGCGGTCAAGGTAGCACGTGGGCAGCCGAAGTTGAGGCGCACAAAACCATCTCCCCCATCACCAAAATCAGCCCCATCATTCAAAGCCACCCGCGCTCGCTCCAGGAAGAACTCGTGGGGATTGCCAGGGATGCCGGCCTCACGGCAGTCGAGCCAGGCTAAGTAGGTGCCCTCCGGCACATTGCACTTGATAGCGGGTATGAAAGCGGCGATGTAATCCAAGACATAATCGCGATTCGCCTCCAGATAATCCAGCAGCGCATCTAACCACGCTTGCCCATCACGGTATGCGGCCAGCGCAGCGGTATAGCCAAGCACGTTGATGTGAGGCACCACGCCCGCGACGGCTTCATCGAAGCGCTCGCGCAGCTCCGGATTCTGGATCACACCCACCGAGCAGGAAAGCCCGGCGATGTTATAAGTCTTGCTGGGCGCCAAGAAGGTGATCGTCTGCGCCGCGATCTCCGGCGCGAGCGAGGCGATGGGGATGTGCGGATGGCCCCGGAAAACCAGGTCACAGTGGATCTCGTCAGAGCAGATCACGATGTCGTGACGCAGGCAGACTTCGGCCAAGTTCTCCAGTTCAACCTTATCAAAGACGCGCCCCACCGGGTTGTGCGGATTGCAGAGCAAAAACAAGGAGGTGCGATCTGTAATCGCTCGCTCGAAAGCCTCAAGGTCACGCTTGTAGCACTCGCGTCCCTCGACCAACTGCACCGTCTTGCAGACACACCCGGCGGCCTCCGGCGCGGTGAGCATTGGAGGATAAACCGGCGGTTCCACAAGTATCTCATCACCCGGTGCACCAATCGCGTGACAGGTTTTGTTGAAGCCGGTCACCACGCCGGGGACGAAGAAAATGTCATCCAAAGCGACATTCCAACTGTACAACTGCGCCAGTCGATCCTGTATCACCTCGCGCAGGCCGTCCGGCGGCGCACCGTAGCCAAAGACACCATGAGCCACGCGATCCTCCAAGGCGCGGATGACGGGCTCCGGCGCGGTAAAATCCATATCGGCTACCCACAAAGGCAACACATCCTCTTCATAGCGGCGCCACTTGATACTCTCGGTGTGGCGACGTTCAATCACTTGATCAAAATCGTAAGACACGTATTCCTCCTATTTCATTGCAGGGCATTTGTCCGGTGAGATTCGCCATTGTCAAGAGAGCTTCCCCTCCCGCCAACGAAGCAAAAGCATAGTTACAACCGCGCCGAAGCTATCAATTGCGACATCCATCAAAGCGCCATTGCGCCCCGGCACGAATGTCTGATGGTATTCGTCACTCAGAGCGTAGGCCACGGCCAGGCCCACGCTCAGCGCCCGAACGGTTTCAATGCGCCAAGGTGTGACACGCAAAGCCCGGAAATAGAGCCAGGCCAAGATGCCGTAAGCCACAGCGTGCCCCGTTTTCTTGATCAGCAGGTCGATCCAATTCTCGGAGATCTTGGGCACGGTCGGCTGCCCCGAGACGAAGAATATCAGCCCCATCCAGATCACCGGCGGGAGCCAGCGTCCCAGAAATCGTCTCATCGCTCCGCTCCGTAGGCCCGCTCGACATCCTCCACCAGACGTTCCCAGGCGAAGCGTTCTTGCACATCCCGCGCCGCAGCTTCGCCCAGCCGCGCCCGCAGCGATGCGTCCTCCAGCAGAAGCACGACGGCATCTGCAAAACTCTCCACATCGCCCGGCTCCACAAGCCAGCCGCTCTCACCGCTGCGGATGTACTCCCGATTCTGCCCCACCGCCTCGGCCACCACCGGCACGCCGGCCGCCAGCAGGTCGAGCAACTTGACCGCGCATTTGGTCCGATTTACCAAAGTGTCATCAAAGGGATAGATGGCGACATCGGCCTGGGCGAAGGCCACCGGGAGGGCATCGGCAGGAAGCCAGCCGGCGTAGGTGATGTCGGACGTAAAACGTGATGCGCAAAGCGTATTGCGTAAAACGTATTGCGTGTTGCGCGATGCGTGATCGGCGACGGTGAGATCAACTTCTTGGGCTATACGAAGGAATTCTTCCTCCTCACCGAAGAGTCCCTTGCCCACCACGAGCAGTTGCGCCTCCGGGGCTCGCTCCTTCACACGCAGCAGTAATTCGATGACGCGGGAGAGGGAAAATTCGAAGAAGCGCGTGTAGAGCAAGATGCAGGACGCAGGATGCGAGACACCTCTTGTCTCTTGTCTCTTGCCTCTTGCCACACCGTTGGGCACGTAGAAAATCCGCTCCGGCGGCACGCCCATCGCCCAAACCAGGCTCTCCAGCGTGCGGCTGGCGACGGTGAGGCCATCGGCGTGGGTCAAGCCCCAGCGCTCCTGCCAGGCAAAGAAACGCCGCTGTGCTGGAGTGTAATCGCCGAGCTCATTCCAACCGCCGGGGCCTTCCCAATCATCGGTATCCACCACCAAGCGCGGGCGACGGGCACGCGGGAGTCGACGCAGCAGCCAATGAACCAGGCCGCTGTAGGCCTTGGGCTTGAAGAGATGCACCACATCGGGGGAAAGCGCCAGCGTTCGGCGCGTCAATCGCAGCGCGGTCAGCAGATGGAACAAACCGGGGATCCCAGGAGGGAGGAGGATGTTCTCGATAGCGACGCCATCCTCCTCCCAGGAGCGTCCGGAATCCTTGGGGTTCTGCCAAGGGGGGAGAAGGATCGTCACAGCATGACCGTGCGCCGCCAGGGCCTTGGCCATCGGCAGCGCACGCACGCTCATCGTGCCTCGCGGTTCCAGCCCGAAGGGGCCGACCATCACGACGCGCACACTTACTCCACCGTCACGCTCTTCGCCAGATTGCGCGGTTGATCCACGTCGCAGCCGCGCCGAACGGCCAGGTGATAGGCCAGAAGCTGCAAGGGAACTACGTTGACGATCGGAGCGAGAAGTGGCGAGGCCTGCGGCGCGTAGAGCACGTGATCGGCCTTGGCCGCGATCTCCTCATCTCCCTCCGTCGCCAGCACGATGACGATGCCGTCACGTGCCTTGACCTGCTCGACCTGGCTGATCATCTTGTCATAAACGTGATCCCGCGTAGCGACAGCGACGACGGGCATGGAATCATCGATCAGCGCGATGGGGCCGTGCTTCATCTCGCCGGCCGGGTAGCCCTCGGCGTGGATGTAGGAAATCTCCTTCAACTTGAGCGCACCCTCCAGCGCGATGGGGTAATTGATCCCCCGCCCCAGATAGAGGAAATGCTCGCGGTCGTGGAAGATATTGGCCAGACGCTCATACTTATCGCCGTGCTCCAGCGCCCGCCCCACCAGGTCCGGCAGAATGCTCAGGCCATCCACCGCTTTCCATAACCGCTCGCCGCTCAGAGTGCCGCGCATCTCGCCCAGGTAGAGCCCCAGCAGATAAAGATCGACCAGGCTGGCGGTGAATGCCTTGGTCGAGGCCACGCCGATCTCCGGGCCAGCGTGCATCAGGATATGCCCATCGGAGATGCGATGGGCCTGACTGCCGATGACGTTCACAATCGACCACAGCCGCGCGCCCTTCTCCTGCGCCTCCTCCATCGCGGCCAGCGTATCGACCGTCTCGCCGCTCTGGGTAATAGCCAGCACAGCGGTCTTCCCGTTGATGATGGGATCACGATAGCGGAACTCGGAGCCATAGTCCACCTCGACCGGCACGCGGGCCAGCGCCTCGATGATGAACTTGCCCACCAGCCCGGCGTAGGCCGAGGTGCCGCAGGCGACGATGATGACCTTTTCCAACGCCTCCGCCTCCGCTGGCGTCAGCGTCAGGTTCTCCAGCCGCACCCGTCCGCCCTCGAAGTCGGCCCGCCCGCGGATGGTATCGGTGATGGAACGGGCCTGCTCGTAGATCTCCTTCTGCATGAAGTGCCGGTACTGACCCTTGGCCGCCGAGACCGGGTCCCAGGGGATGGCGTGTACTTCCGCCTCGACCCGATCGCCCGTCAGCGTGGTCACCTGCGCGGCGTCGCGCGTCACCACAACCATCTGTCGATCCTCCAGGAAGATCATGTCGCGGGTGTGCTCAAGAATAGCGGGGATGTCGGAGGCGAGGAACATCTCACCGTCGCCCACGCCGATGGTGAGGCCACCGGCATTGCCCAGCCGCGCCGCCACGATGCGATCCGGCTCGCGGCTGCTGAGGAAGACGAAGGCATTGGCGCCCTTGATGTGGGTGAGCGCCCGGCGCACCGCCGTCTCCAGATCCAAGCCGGTCGCCATGTAACCTTCGACCAAATGCACCACGACTTCGGTATCCGTATCCGAGGAGAAGCGTCGGCCCTCGGCCTCCAGCTCATCGCGCAGCGCCAGGAAGTTCTCGATGATGCCATTGTGAACGACGGCGACGTCGCCAGCGGTGCTGACGTGAGGATGGGCATTGCGGCGGCAGGGCTCGCCGTGGGTGGCCCAGCGGGTATGACCGATGCCGAGTTGACCACTCACTGGCTCGGTGTCCACCATTTCCAACAGACCGGCCAGTTTTCCGACTTCACGCCGCACGGCGATGTCGCCATTCGTCTGCACGACGGCCAGGCCGGCCGAATCATAGCCTCGGTACTCCAGGCGTTTCAGTCCATCAAGCACAATCGGGGTCGCGTCTCGCGGCCCCACGTATCCAACGATGCCACACATAATTTTCCCTCCTGTTTTTGAAGAAATTACAGATTGCAGATTGCAAGTTCGAGGTGGCGCGGTTCGGGGACCGGCCACAGTGCAAGGGTCACTGCCGACCTTTTTGTGCCGCCGGTTGCCCGGCGGGTCTGTGGGCAGGCTTTTGATCTCAGGAGGGGAAGACGGGGCGTGACCGGCCCCGGGCGGCATCCGCCGAACACTCGATTTTACTCTGCCTCGCTTGCGCGAAGCAAAGAACCGCCACCTCGTCACCCGGAATGACGACATCCGGGTCAGGCGCCACTTCCCTCCCAACGGTTTTGTATAAGCCTCACCTCCTCGCCATAAATTATACCGTTTCCACGAAAGAAAGCCAATGGGC
>CAZANJ010000153.1:0-7024 GCA_964486415.1 uncultured Anaerolineales bacterium | reverse complement strand
TAGTACACCACGGCGGAAATCATCCGCCAGTTTACGCTCGCCAGGGATCGCCAGACCTCGACGTGAGCCTTCGGCGTGAGCTCAGTCGAACGCTCGGTCGAACGATCCCGGCCCTGTGCGAAGAAAACCGTCTCAAAACGGTAGTCGGGACGGGGATCTGGCGATCCCCTTAGAGCACAAACTGACGAGAAACTTCCGCCGAGCTGTACTAGAATCCCTCCAGCCGGCTCAAGTCCACAATGCCATCGGCCAGCGCCGCGATGTGCTGCAACTGCGCCAAGCGATTACGCCGCACATCCTCATCTTCGTCCATCACCATCACGCCGGACTCCCGCTCGAAGTAGTAGTCGATGACATCCACCAGTGGCACGAATGCTTCGAAGAACTCATCCACCGTGCTCGACGGCGTAACTTGGGCGCGAGCCGCCTGATAAGCCGCGTATAGCTCCTCCTCCGCCGATTCCACGAAACACTCCGCATCAAGCTCAAACTGCTCCTCAAAATCGCGCGTGATGCGCACACAGCGGGAGTAGTTATCCAGTATCCGCTCCCAATCCTCGCGCTCCACCCATTGGGAGAGCTGCCCGGCCGCTCGATAGGCACGGTAAGGATCCTCACCACGTGCCGCCAGTACCGCATCCACCACGTCGTAGCGGAAGCCCTTATCGCGCAAGTGACCGCGTAGCCGCTCAATCACAAAATCCAGCCCCTCGGCCAACGCCTCCTGCGAGGCTTCCACCGGCAACAACTCGCCCGCCGCCGCCAGCCCCTCCTCCACAGAGAAAGAACACTCGTGCGTCAGCAGATTCTCAACCAGCCCCAGCGCGTCCCTTCGCAGATGATAGGGATCGGACGATCCGGTAGGCGTCAGCCCCACGGCGAAGAGCCCGGCCAGGCTGTCCAATCGATTCGCCAACCCCACCACCAGGCCCGGCCTACCTTCCGGATGCGCATCACCGGAGGAGCGCGGAAGGTAATGCTCGAAGATGGCCCTTGCCACAGCGGGCTCCTCCCCCGATTTCAGCGCATACTCACGCCCCATCACACCCTGCAAGCTGGTATGCTCAACCACCATCTGAGTCGCCAGATCAGCCTTGCAAAGACGGGCCGCTCGCTCAGCGACCGCTGTCCCCTCGTCGCTCAGATGCAGCATCTCGGCTAGCACGGGCGCCAATTGCTCCAAGCGCCGAGTCTTATCCAGCATCGAGCCCAGGTGCTCCTCGAAGGTCAAGGTGTCCAGCCGGGGCAGGAAATCCTCCAGGGGCCGCTTCGTATCCTCCTCGTAGAAGTAATCGGCGTCGGCAAAGCGGGCGCGGATGACCTCTTCGTTGCCCCGCTGCACGATGTCGAGGTGCTCTTCCCCACCGTTGCGCACTGCGATGAAGTAGGGAATAAGATTGGTAGACTGGGAAGTTGGTAGGTTGGTAGATTGGTAGATTGGGAAGTAGCGTTGGTGTTTCTTCATCACCGCCACAAGCACCGGAGCGGGCAACGCCAGATACTTCTCCTCGAACTCCCCCAGGAAGGGCGTGGGCTGCTCGACCAGGTTAGTGACCTCGCTCAAAAGGTCAGGGTCATCGGGGATTTGCCCCCCGACACTCTCGGCCAAACGCTCCGCCTCCCCGGCGATGAAAGTGCGCCGCTCATCAGGATCGACCATCACGCGGTGTCGCTCCAGCAGCGCCAGGTACTCCTCGGCGCGTGGAACCTCAAACACAGGGGAGCCCTCCGGACGCAGGCCACGGCTGACGCGCCCGCTGGCGACACCGGCATACTCGAAGGGCATGATCGTTTCGCCCAGCAAGGCCAACAACCAGCGGATGGGGCGCGAGAATAGGACGCCGGTCTCATTCCAGCGCATACTCATCTGGAAACGCAGGTCGCCGATCAGATCGACCAGCAAATCCGGCAGCACCTCGGCGGTCGACTGCCCCTCCTCACGTCGGAGCGCCACCACATACTCGCCGCCGTCCACATCCCGCACCTCCAGTTCATCCACGCTCACGCCCTGCCCACGGGCGAATCCCAGCGCGGCCTTGGTCGGATTGCCACTCTCGTCAAAGGAGATACGCGCCGGTGGACCCTTCACTAACTCCTCAATCGATCGCTGCTTGGGCGCCAGGCCCTCAATCAGAGCGACCAGCCTTCGGGGTGTGCCAAGCACGCGCAAGCCGTCATAATCGAGCCGCGCCTCCTCCAGTCGCTGCGGCACCATCTCGCGCAGTTGATCCAGCGCGCCATCCAGATCGGCAGCGGGCAACTCCTCCGTCCCAATCTCTAGCAAAAGCGTTTCAGGTTCGAGGGTTTCACGTTTCGGGGTACTCAGAGAGCTTGAAACCTGTGACCTTAAACCTGAAACTTCCCCGTCGAGCCACGGATACTCCAGCCGCTGCCGCTGCTCCACGTAAGCCTCTGCTACCTCGCTGGCCAGACTGCGCATGCGGTGGAAATAAGTCGCACGCTCGGTCACGCCGATGGCACCGCGCGTATCGAGCAGGTTGAAGGTGTGGGAGCAGCGCAGGATGTAATCATGGGCCGGGATGACCAGTTCGTTCTCCAGACAGCGCCGCGCCTCGGCCTCGTAGAGATCATACATCCGCTTCAAGCTTTCCACGTCGGCCAGGTTGAAGGCGTAGCGGCAATGCTCCACCTCCTGCGGCAGATAGATCTCGCCGTAGGTGTGCCGACCGTCCCAGTCGATGTCCCAAACCGAGCGCACATTTTGCAGAAACATCACAATGCGCTCCAGGCCGTAGGTCAGCTCCACCGAAACCGGGTCGAGGGTCAGGCCGCCCGATTGCTGGAAATAAGTGTACTGCGTGATCTCCAATCCATCCAGCCAGACCTCCCATCCCAGCCCCCAGGCGCCCAGCGCCGGGCTCTTCCAGTTGTCCTCGACGAAGCGGATGTCGTGCTCCTCGCGGCGGATGCCCAGCGCGTAGAGGCTGTTCAGATAGATCTCCTGCGGGTTGCCGGGATCGGGCTTGAGGATCACCTGGAACTGAGTGTGCATCTGCATGCGGTTGGGGTTATCGCCAAAGCGGCCATCGTCGGGCCGATAGGAGGGCTCCACGTAGGCCACGTTCCAGGGCTCCGGCCCCAGCACGCGCAGCACAGTGGCCGGGTTCATCGTCCCCGCGCCGACCTTCTCGCTGTAAGGCTGCCAAATCAGACAGCCATAGTCCTCCCAATAATCCTGTAGGCGTAAAATTACCTGCTGAAACGTAAGTGGACGGCTCATTTAAGTCCTCCTTTTGACAGTAGGCCGCTTTTATGGTAGAGTGTTGCCAGAAAAGGACGCGGATAAGGCGGTCCCCTGTTGTTCCCCTCAGAGAGGGCTTAAGGCAGGGACTAACGCCCAGTAGGCACCGGTCTTTTTTTATTTTCCCCGAAACATAACACGCTCGCTAGCAATCCGCGAAGTGATGATCTCGTACCAGCGTGTATATCCAAATAGACATACACAGCCAGCGCCATCATGCCATCGCTCCGCCTGACGAGTTCCACACCTCTTCGAGCGCAACCCTGAACACTGCGTCAAAATCACGCACCGGCGGCTTTGGCACGTCGTATTCGCGCTCGAAACGCTTATCCTCCAGACGCGCCATCTCATTTCTGATAAACTGGTCGATCAGAGGAAGGCGCGGGCCGCGATCCAGTTCATCGCCACCACGCTTGACCTCGATGAGCTCGTTGATCTCCTCCCTGAGCGCCCGCGAATCGACGATCCTATCGACCAGAACCCGGAACTTCGTCGGCGCGACGCCTCGCCCCTGCTCAATCCACTTGATTGCCAGGAGAGGACGTAGCACGTAGAAGTACTTCTTGACCCAGACCGTGGTCGGCTCCTCAGCCGGTCCCTTCAGGTAGGATCGATAATTACCCCGCGCCATGTGAAAATAATGATAGGAGCAGGCCACAGGTGAATAGTATTCCGACATCAAATCGCGCATCTGGGCCGCGACATTGAACTTCTCCAGGTAGACGATGGGCGATCCCAGCCACTCTATCAACGGTGGATTGCCCTTCCGCAAGAGGCGAAGCGCTTTGCGAATATCCCAGCCACTGAGGTCGAGCTTGCCGTCCATCTCCTCGATAACATCCCGCTTCCGTTCCACGTCGATGGATAGATACCAGTCACGGGGATGGAGGTAGATGAAGCGCACGTCGTAATCGCTGTCGGCTGAGGGGAAGCCCCAGGCCCTGCTGCCCGACTCACAGGCGTACACGATGCGCACCGAATTCTCAGCCTCAATTGCCTTGAGATGCGCCAGTATCTTTTCTCTCACCGCATCATCCTCAGTCTCAGTTGTCGCAGAAAGACCCCCGCCCTCACATCTTGCTCCAGGTGATGGGTGATGTAGCGCCGCATCACGCGCTCGGCCTGCTCGTGAGTGGTGGAAGTGAAGCTTTGCTCGCGCAGGCGGGTGTAAGGCCCGCGCTGACATTCCTGCAAAAACCACAATCCGCCGGGCGAGAGCGCCACAGCTCCCTGTCGCCGCCCGTGCGCAGCGTAGCAATCCCGACACAGCCCTCCGCCCCGCTCCGGATCGAAGCCGTAGGGCCCGCCCTGAGCGAAGTCGAAGGGCCGCCCATCTTCGGCCACATCGCGCGGGCGCAGCGGGACGCGCTCCTCGTGCTCCCCCAGGCAGCGAAAAAGCTCCGGGCGGAAACCGGCCAATCCTAGCAGATGCTGCTCGTAGAAACGAATGGCCAAATCCAGGTCATCATCCTCGCAAAACCAGCCCAGCGTGTGATCCAGCAGATCGAACAGCGCCGCGCTGCCCTCCCCATCGGCAAAAAAGCGGTCGAGTAGCTCTACCGCGTAACGCGCATAGGTCCCGCGCAACAGATCATCGCGCAGTCGCGCGTGGGCCTCGATGGTCTCGGCCTGGCTGATGATGTCCCAGTAATTCGGCACCCGCGAGAGCACAAAGCTGGAGCGGCTGAAAAGCTCAATGTGCCCCGCCTTGCGGCTACGCACTTTACGCGCTCCCTTGGCCAACACATCCACCTTGCCCGACGGCGTACAAAGCCTCAGCACACGGTCGGCCTCACCTTGGTCGCGCCGGTGCATAACGATGCCCTCGGTGCGATACAAACGTCCGCTGCCCATGGTGCGAGATTATACCATCCTAATGATGAAGTGCAAACACCCTTGGTGAACCAAACGAAAGCCTCCCACAGAACGTATCCGTGGGAGGCTTGATGTGTATGCTCTCAAAAAGTTGGGGAGAAAGTCGGTTTCCCCAAATCAGGGCATAGCCAGCACCTCTTCAATCCGCTCCACCATCCAGTCCAGTTCCTCTTTCTTGATGACCAGCGGTGGGGCCAAGCGGATGACGTTGCCGTGGGTATCCTTGGCTAACACGCCGCGTTCCCTCAAGGCGTCACAAAAGCGACGCGCTCCTCCGGCCTCGTGTTTCAGAACGACGCCGACGAAGAGTCCCTTGCCTCGGCACAACGCCACGTGGGGACTTTCGATCTTTCGCAGGCGCGTGATAAGATAATTCCCCAACTCAGCCGCCCGCTGAGGGAGCTTTTCCTCGACGAGTACCCTCAAGGCCTCCCGCGCCACAGCGCAGGCCAAGGGGTTACCCCCGAAAGTTGAGCCATGATCGCCCGGCCCAAAGACGCCCAAAACTTCCCGTGAAGACAACACCGCCGACACCGGGTACATTCCGCCGGAAAGTGCTTTCCCCAAGGTCACCACATCGGGTTTAACGCCCTCGTGCTCACAAGCCAGCATCTTGCCCGTGCGCCCCAGGCCACTCTGAATCTCGTCGGCGACCATCAAAACATTATGACGACTGCATATCTCATGCACCTGCCGGATATACCCCTCCGGCGGGACGACGACACCGCCCTCACCCTGGACCGGTTCGACGAAGAAGGCAACCGTGTTAGGCGTGATGGCCTTTTCTAGAGCGTCGGCATCCCCGTAGGGAATAATTTTGAAGCCCGGGGTGAAGGGGCCGTAATCGTCGCGGTACTTCTCCGACGCGGAAAAGCTAACCACGGTGATAGTGCGCCCGTGGAAATTGCCCGCGCAGGAGATAATCTCGGCCTTATCGTCCGGCACACCCTTGACCCGGTATCCCCAGCGGCGAACTGCCTTGAGGGCCGTCTCTATCGCCTCTGTGCCGGAGTTCATGGGCAGCATCATCTCATAATCGAGCAACTCACAAAGCTCCTTCGCCAGCAAGGGCAGCTGGTTGTTACGAAAAGCCCGCGAGGTCAGCACCACTTTCTGGGATTGCTCGACCAGCGCTTGCACGATGCGGGGATGGCGATGGCCCTGATTGAGCGCCGAGTAGGCAGATAAGCAATCTATATACTTATTCCCCTCCACATCCCAGACCCAGACGCCTTCCGCCCGTTCGATGACGGCGTCGAGGGGTTTGTAATTGTGCGCGTTATACTCCCTTTCCAGTGCGATATAATCCTGAGTTTTCAACTTGTTCACATTTCACTCCTTAGTTTTTAACATCGGCTTGAGGTTGCCCGCAAGGGCACCTTGCAGAAACAACACAAAAAAAGAGGTAGCAGATCTGACAATCTGCCACCTCTCTGCGATCAGGCAAACCCATCGGGAGATAGGGCAACACCCCGAATTGGAAAAAGATCGGTGAGTAATAAAACGGTCAACGCGCCGCACAATTCTGTCGGCGCGCTGGCCTAAAGCGGGGATTATCAAGCGTCTTACAACGGGTAAGAAGAGACGTGCTGAGGAAGATCCAGAATCTAAACCCATCCAAGGCTGAGGCTCCGCTTTCCCATAGGGGGAAGCGCGTTGAACTTTCAGAAGAAAATCACGCCACCCTGAAAGAGCTATTTTTCTGGAGCGGCCTGAGTAAAAGCAATATGTAGGGCCTCTCCTGCGAAGTTGTTGATGGGGCATCTTGCATGATCTATTTTACGGCGATACTGGGTTAGTGTCAAGAAAAAGCGGCCCTGATTTGACAAAGAATATGAGCCAGTATACAATCCGCTTCTGCAAAATCAACTAACTATGGCATGTTAA
>CAZANJ010000152.1:5890-7027 GCA_964486415.1 uncultured Anaerolineales bacterium | reverse complement strand
AACCCAGCTTGAGCGGGCTGAGTAGATACCTTTTCCACATCACAAGCATGTTCCACCCAACGCTAAACATAATCGCATCCCAGCGCCAGAATTGAGCTTCGAGCATCCTAACCTGGACTTTCTTGTGGAAGAGATCAAACGCGAGCTTCTTGGTCAAGGTACAAGCTGAGGAAATCCTGAGAGATGGAGAACTTGGCGTAGAGCTTCATTCACCATTCATCATTCGAGGAGACATTCTATGAACACCAATCTGCAATCCCCAATCCCCGTCGGAATCATCGGCGGCAGTGGGCTTTATCAGATGGAAGGGCTGAGCGACGTCGAGGAGCGCACTATTGAGACGCCCTTCGGCGAACCCTCCGCACCTTTGACCATTGGGACCATTCCTTGTAATAAGGAGAAGCAAAGCGACGCCGTTGATGGCGTGCGCGTCGCCTTCCTGGCCCGCCACGGTCAAGGCCACAGGCTGATGCCCACCGAGGTCAACTATCGAGCCAACATCTTCGCCCTCAAGAGCCTGGGCGTGGAGCAGATCATCTCGGTGAGCGCTTGCGGCTCGCTGCGGGAGTATATGCACCCCGGCGGAATCGTCATCCCCGATCAGCTCTTCGATTTCACCAAGAAGCGGGAGTACACTTTCTTCGGGGAGGGCCTGGTGGTCCACGTCGGCACGGCGGAGCCCTTCTGCCCGCGCCTGTCGCAGCTCCTCGGCGACGCGGTCGAGGAGGCCGGCGGCACTGTCCATCGCGGCGGGCGCTTCATCACCATCGAAGGCCCGCGCTTCAGCACCAAGGGTGAGAGTTTCACCTTCCGCTCCTGGGGCATGGACATCATCGGGATGACGACCAGCCCGGAGGCGTTCCTGGCCCGCGAGGCGGAGATGTGTTACGCGGTGATGGCTCACGTCACCGATTATGATGTCTGGCACGAGACTGAGGAAACGGTCAGCGTCGAAGCCGTCATCCGTGTCTTGCAGCAGAACACCGAGCTGGCCCAGGAGGCGATCCGCACCTTGGTTCCGCGCCTGGTCGAAGCGGAGCGCTCCTGTGAGTGCGACGAGACGCTCTCCACAGCCCTCATCACCCGGCAGGAGATAATACCGCAAGGGATCAAGGAAAAGCTATCCCCCATCGTGGG
>CAZANJ010000152.1:0-5790 GCA_964486415.1 uncultured Anaerolineales bacterium | reverse complement strand
TTTCAGAAGGATAAGTGATTAATGGCTCAAGCGGTCAATCCCTATGTAGCGGGACCTCCCTTACAGGGAGAGGAGGGATTCTTTGGCCGACGGGAGGTTTTAGGCTGGGCCGAGCGTGGATTGCGCAACCCGGCCAATAATTCACTGGTGCTGTTCGGTCAGCGTTGCATTGGGAAAACCTCTCTCCTCCTCCAGGTTCAGCGCACCCTACCCTCAACCCAATTTTTGCCCGTCTATTTCGATCTCCAGGATCAGACCACGCGCCCGCTGGGACTGGCGCTGGCCGATCTCGCCCAGGCTACCGCCGAGCGGGCCGGCCTGGCACCTCCCGACCGGCTGAACTTCGACGACCAGGGCCACTATTTTCTCCAGAGCTTCTTGCCCCGCCTTTACGCGGAATTGCCCAAAAATCAGCGCCCCGTCTTTCTCCTCGATGAATTCGGCGTGCTGGAGGATGAGGAAGAGACCCAACTGCCCCACGAGGAAAACCTCGCCATCAACGCCTTCTACCGCTTCACACGTCGGGTGATCAACCGGGACCCACGCCCGGCCTTCGTCTTCACCGTCGGGCGGCGCGTCGATGACCTGAACGTCGATTTCACCGCCAAGTTCAAGGCATCCCTGGTACACGAGATATGGCTGTTGGAGCGTGAAAGCGCCGAAGGGCTGATACTTCAGGCAAACTCCACAAAGCAAATGCTGACACCGGGCGCTCTCAATTTCACCGACCGGGCCGTGAAGCGCATCCTTAGCCTCACCGGCGGGCACCCTTACCTGACTCAATCGCTCTGTCGACAAATCTGGGAGCGAGCTTACGCGGGCGAGGAGTCCCCCATCACGCCCCCTCGGGTAGACGTGGTCGCGGTGGAAGACGCCGTGACCGCGACTCTAGCAGCGAGCGCGATGAAGCTGGACTGGATCTGGGATGGCCTGAGTCTTCCGGAGAAAATTTATACCACCGCCCTGGCCCAGACAGTCGAAGAAGGGGAGGCCGCCACCGAGAAACAGGGGCTCCAGACGCTGACCGATTATGCCGCACGCTTGCGTGTCCGCAGGGTAGAGAGAGCTCCCCGTGATCTGGTGCGGCGGCGGGTGCTGGCCTTGATCGACGGGCAGATTGGAGAGCAGCCAGAGGAACCGAGATACCGCTTCGCTGTCGAGCTTTACCGTCGCTGGGTGTGTCAATATAGACCCCTCGCCGATGTGAAGGGTGAATTGGATCGCGTGGACCCGCTGGCCGAGGAATTATTCGATATCGGCCAGGGCTTCCTGAGACGCCATCGCTGGGAGACGGCCACCCGTTACTTCCGCGACGCGCTGGAAGCCAACCCGCATCACTTCAAGGCCCGGCTCCTCCTGGGGGAGGCGCTGCTGGAACTGGGACAGATCGATGAGGCGGTGGACGAATTGGAAAGGGCCTACAAGATGGATCAGGAGGATGGTCGCGCTTCGCTGACCCAGGCGCTGATCATTCAGTCCCGCAAGCGGGGCCAAGCGGGCGACGAGGACGGATCGCTGAAAGCTTGCAAGCGTGCGCTGCGAATATCCCCAGAAAACCGCACTGCCCAGGAGATCCGCGATGCCATCTGGCTGCGCAGGTTAGAAGCCGAGGCTCACAGCTACGAGGAGGCGGAACGTTGGGCGGAAGCGGCCTCGACCTACGAACAATTGACCGCCCATGCCCCTGACGAAAAGAGCCGCCGCGTGTGGGAGACGGCGCAGGAACGCTGTCGCATCGAGGCACGGTTGACGCGCCTTTTCGCCGAAGGCTCCCAGGCGTTGGAGGAAAATGAATGGCGAAAGGCCCAGCGAGCCCTCGCCGCCGTGGTGCATGAACGCCCGGATTATGGATCAGATGGACAATTGGCCGCCCGCTTGCTCTTACGCGCCACTTTGCAGAACCCCACCCGCCACTACACCCCACTGCTCGCTTTCGCCTTCTTCGTCATCATCGGCATCGCGGCTAGCCTTCTCTACTTCAAACCCTGGCGTGAATTTTCCCAACCGCCGCCGGTCGCGCTGCCGGCCCATTGGGCACACGTCAGAACCCAGCGCATCGATGCCAACCACGATGGGGAACTTGAATGGCTGACCCTCTACCGTTTTGATCTGTGGAGCGCAGACGGGCAAACGGGCGCCCCCATCGGTGGCATCGTCTATCACACCTATGGCGATCCGCCCTCCGCCCTCGTGCCCCACAAACTACTACCTCAAGGTCGAGATTATCTGTGCGAATGCGCCTGTAGCGTCGAGATGGAGGATGTACTCTCCGGACTGACCGGCCCAGAGTTGACCGTGCGCGATCAATGCGACGGCGCAACTACTCGCTTGAACATTTTCCACTGGGATAAAGAGCTTGATAAATATGTCCCACAGGGCCACTTTGAAGGCAGCCACATCAGAGCCCAATTGGATCAGGTCACGGTCGACCGGCGCTTGCCCCACCGTGCCCAATTGACGCTACGCCAGGTTTATCACCCACGGGACCAAAGGACCTACTACGCGCCTGGTCAGGGCATTCTGGTCGCCCCGGATAAATATGAGCTGGCCTTCTATCAAGCGGCGCCCGAGGACGTGTCACTCTCGCCTTACCCGGAAAAGACCGTCCTGGCCTTCTACAATCACTATACCGATGCGGATATCTCCGCCTATTTCACCGAGCAGGGCTGGGATCGAGTAGAGCAATGCGCTGCCGGTCGATGTGGATGTGACGCTGACCGTAGCGAGGTGAAGAGCGTGCGCGTGGTCGACCTCCAGGTCAAGGAAGAGAGCTATCCCGAGGATGTCGATCCTCACAGCGAGGGCTACATGCCCGATCGAGCCCTCGTCGAGGTCCATGTCGTCTGTGAGCTTCGCGATGACGACTCGGAAAATCCACAAGACCGCGAAACACCCATGAATTGGCGCCTCGTGCGTCAAGGTGAGCGCTGGAAACTGGATAACGCGGAAGTCATCCAGAATGAGGATGAAATAGAGAATGGAGAATAGAGAATGCAAGTTGCAAGTTGCAAGTTGCAATTCGCCATTCTCCGAGCCTGCCTCTCGCCGCGAGCGTGTCCTACTCAGCATCGCCGCCGCCTTCGTCACCCTCGGTGCTATCACGCTTCACTTCACCTACCCACCATTTGATCTCCACAATTTGTCATTTCTCATTTTCTCATTTTTCATTTCATTCGCCGCCGCCCACGTCACCCTGACCCGCCGCTTGCCGAAACGCGACCCCCTGCTTTTGCCCACAGCAGCGCTGCTGAGCGGCTGGGGCTTGCTGATGGTAGGCCGAGTGGCCCCCAATTTCCTCGCCCGACAGTCCACCTGGCTGATGCTCTCCGCGCTGGCCATGCTGACCATTGCCCAGACGGGACAGGGACTGCGCTGGCTGCGCCGCTTTCGCTACACATGGCTCCTGGTCGGGCTGGCGCTTTTGGCCGCCACGATCCTCCTCGGCGTCAACCCATCCGGCTACGGCCCCCGCCTCTGGCTGAGCCTCGGCGGCGTCTATTTCCAGCCCTCCGAGCCGCTGAAGCTGCTGATGATCATCTACCTGGCCTCCTACCTGGCCGAGAGGCGTGAACTGCTAATGTCCAAGGGATGGAAGATTTGGCGTTGGCATCTGCCACCGCTAGCCTACGCCGGGCCGCTCCTGGTGATGTTCGGGCTGGCCGTGTTGCTATTGGCCTGGCAACAGGATCTGGGCACGGCCATGCTCTTTTTCTTCACCTTCCTGGGGATGCTCTATCTAGCCACCGGGGAATGGGGCTATGTCGTGGCCGGGCTGGCGCTCTTCCTGCTGGCCGGGGCCACCGGATACACCCAATCGACCCGCCTGGCCATGCGGGTGGAAGGCTGGCTCGATCCCTGGCGCGCCGCCGCCGATCAGTCCTTCCAGATCGTGCAATCGCTGCTGGCCTTCGGCGAAGGAGGCATCCTGGGGCAAGGGCTAGGACTGGGCAGCCCCACCTACATCCCCGCCGTCCACACCGATTTCGTCTTCGCCGCCATCGGCGAGGCATTTGGACTGAGCGGAACCCTGGCCGTCATCGCCCTCTATGCGATCATCATGGCCCGTGGGTTCCGCACCGCCGCCCGCGCCCATCGCCCCTTCGAGCGCTTCCTCGCCGCCGGGCTCACGGCCGGGCTGGCGATCCAGGCCTGGGTCATCATAGCGGCCAACACGAAGCTGGCCCCCATCGCGGGCGTGACGCTGCCCTTCCTTTCCTACGGCGGCTCATCCTTGCTCTCCACTTTTATCGCGCTCGGCCTTCTGCTGCGCATCTCCAACCTCCGGTCTCCAACCTCCAATATCCAATCTCCAGTCTCCAATCTCCAGTCCCCCATTCTCCATCTGGCATATGCCATCGGACTGGCGCTGGCGCTGCTGGGATTCGCTTGCGGCTACTGGTCAGTGGTGCGTGCCGATTGGCTGGTCGCCCGCGCCGACAATCCGCGCCGCGTAGCCTACGAGCGGCGCATCATCCGCGGACGCATCCTGGGCCGGAATGGAACGGTGCTGGCGGACGTGGAGGTAGCCCCTTCGGGAATCGTAACCCGCACTTATCCGGTGCCGGAAGCGGCCCCCGTCCTGGGCTACGCCAGCTTGCGCTACGGCACCGCCGGGATCGAGGCCGCCTTCGACGAAGTGCTGCGCGGCGAGGCCCACCGCTCGACCTGGGAAGCGGCCTGGGCCGATCTGCTCCACCGTCCCCCGCGAGGGCGCGACGTTCAACTGACGCTGGACGCCGCGCTGCAACGAGCGGCCCAGGAGGCCCTGGCGGGAGAGTCTGGCGCTGCGGTACTGCTCGACGCCCGGAGCGGGGAGGTGCTGGCGATGGCCTCCACGCCCATCTTTGACCCCGCCCACCTGGACGGTAACTGGGAGCAACTGCGGGAAGATCCCGACGCCCCCCTCGTCAACCGCGCCACGCAAGGGCTTTATCAGCCGGGTGCTGCCTTCCACACCATCGTCCTGGCCGAGGCGCTTGTAAAGACTGGAGGATGGAAGGAGGTCGCTCTCTCGGATTCTTTCCCAAACGCCACTGAGACCGTCCCGGTGGACGGCGCGAGCGTGGGCTGTAGCTTCCCGCCCGCCGATGGGGTTGAAGTGACGCTGGGGGATGCCTACGCCGCGGCCTGTCCCGCGCCCATCGCCGCGCTGGGCGAGCAACTGGGAGCTGCAGGGCTAGCGGGAGCTGTGGAGCGCTGGGCCTTTACCACGCCGCCCCCGCTGGAGATTCCGACCGAGGCGAACGAGCAAGCGCTGCAACTCTTGAACGATCCATCGGGTGCGCTCTCCACCACGGCTGAGCTGAGGCAGGAAGCCATCGGGCAGGGGCAGTTGACCGTGTCGCCCTTGCAGATGGCGCTGGTGGCCGCGACTCTGGTCAACGAGGGGAAGATGCCCGCGCCGCACCTGGCGCTGCTCACCGGTGGAGAGGGAGAATGGGGAATGGAGACTGGAGAGCCGCGCTCAATACTGCCTGCGGAAGAGGCGGGCGATCTACTCGCGGCCTGGGCACAATACGGAGAGGACAGCGACAAAGTGGCCGGGAATTGGGGCTTCGCCATCTCCGGCGCTGGGAATCCCCACGCTTGGTTCATCGGCGCCGCACCGCTGAAGGGGGAGAAGCGCTTCGCCGTCGCGGTGCTGATCGAGCGGGCCGCAGACCCCGAAAAAGCACGCGACGTAGGCCTCGATCTGCTGCAAATGGCTACCCAATAGCGATTTTTACCCCTCACCCCAACCCTCTCCCCAACGGGGAGAGGGAGCTTGGTTCCCTCTCCCTGGAAGGGAGA
>CAZANJ010000151.1:0-7032 GCA_964486415.1 uncultured Anaerolineales bacterium | reverse complement strand
AAAAAGTGGTTGAATGGCTCTATTATAGAACAGCTTTGCGACAGATGCAAATCTCTACAACCCTCCTGCATACCCGAACAACCCCGCCGTCCCCCCGGTGTGCCAGAAGAGCACGCGCGTGTCCTTATCGGAGCCAAGTGCATTGCTGCGGATCAGGTCCAGCAGCCCGCCGAAGGCCCTACCGGTGTAGATCGGATCGAGCAGCAGCCCCTCGGCGCGGGCCACGGCGCGGATCGCTTCCCGTTCCAACTCCCCTATCACCGCGTACCCGCCGCCCACATAATCATCGTTCACGGCGAAATCTTCGGGCGCGAAGTGGAACACCTGTCCCAGGTGCTCGCTCGTCGCCGTCGCCAGATCGGCCAGGGTGTGCTGGAGATCGCTCGCCTCCAGATCCACGCTGATGCCCAGGATCTGCCCCTCGTAGCCCAGCGCACGCGCTCCCACCATCAGCCCGGCCTGCGTGCCGCCGCTGGAGGAGGCGAGCACGATGTGGTCGAAATGCACCTCAAGCGCCTCGCATTGCATCAGCAACTCCGCCATCGCCGCCGCGTAGCCGCTGGCCCCGACCACGTTGCTGCCTCCGTAGGGCACGATGTAGGGATGCCGACCGGCATCGCGCAGTTCATCGGCCACCTGAGCCATCCGCTCCTCCAAAGGCTGATCGCCGGCCCAGACTATGTCAGCGCCCAGCAGCCGATCCAGCAGCAAGTTCCCCTGCGTTCGTGATGGCTCCTCTCCGCGGAGCACCAGCACGCGCTCCAGCCCGAACTTCGCCGCCGCGGCCGCCGTCTGGCGGGCGTGGTTGGATTGAGCCGCGCCGCAGGTGATCAGCGTGTCGCATTCCTGGGCCAGCGCGTCGGCCACCAGGAACTCCAGCTTGCGCGTCTTGTTGCCGCCCGTCGCCAGCCCGGTCTGATCATCTCGCTTTACCCATAGCTCCGGCCCGTCCAAATCCGCCGTGAGATGCGGCAGAGGCTCTATCGGCGTGGGCAAATGGCCGATCTTCACGCGCGGCAGGTTGTCCGTCAACATAGCAAATCCCCCCTTGTACATTCGATCAATCGGTTACCAACTTGAGCACCCGGAAGTGATTGAGTGCCTCAAATGCAAAGTTGCAGAAAACACAGGTTGCATTATACTACCTTTTTGCTCGATCACCAAAAAGTTTCAACCTGCGCGGTAGATTACCTACCCGAAAGCTGGAAGGTATTTGCGCCCAGGAGTATAGCGATAAGGCATCGGTTTGGTAGAATTAAGGCGTGAAACACAAACCGATTTAGACTTTATAGAGGTGCAGCCTTTGTGCCTTGAACATCCTTGGGGGCGAGGGCTGGAATAATAGCAGAATATCCACTTGCCGCTTCTTGTGAGAGAAGATTAGGTGAGAGTTGAGGGAAAATCTAAGGTGCGACGCACTTCAAAAGTGCGTCGCACCTTGGTGATTCGCTACAGCTCGATTTTTACGCCCAGCACATCGAGGAACTTGGCCAGCCATTTGGGATGAGCGGGCCAGGCTGGCGCGGTGACCAAATTGCCGTCCACGTGGGCCTCATTCACCGGCACCCCCACAAACTCGGCGTCGGCGTTCGTCACATCAGGGCCCACGGCGGGGTAGGCGGTGCATTCCTTGCCCTCAAGCACACCGGCTGCGGCCAGCACCTGCGGCCCGTGACAGATCGCGGCGATGGGCTTATGCGCCTCTGCGAAGTGGCGCACCACCTCCAGCACGGTTTCGTCCAGGCGAATGTATTCCGGCGCCCGGCCGCCCGGGATCACCAGAGCGTCATACTCCTCGGCCTCCACCTCATCGAGGGTGGCGTTCAGCGCGAAATTATGACCTCGCTTCTCGCTGTAAGTCTGATCACCCTCGAAATCGTGGATCGCCGTGCGCACCGTCTCTCCGGCTTCTTTCCCCGGACAGACCGCATCGACCTGAAGCCCAACCATCTGCAAAGCCTGGAAGGGCACCATCACTTCGTAATCCTCCACGAAGTCCCCGACGAGCATCAAGATTTTCTTCGCACTCATTTTGCCTCCTTCCTTTGTGAATTGCGCATGAACTTATCACAGATGTAACCAGCCAGCTACATCATCCCAAAAAGTTCAAATGTGCATCCGCCAGCTTCAGTTGCCACCCAACAGACTGCCCAGTTGCTTGGCTCCCTTTTCGATCATCTGCTCGGCCTGCTCTACGGCAGCCTGATTTTTGATCGCCGCGTCGACCTGACCGGCGAGAGGGTCCGGCAACCGATCCTTGAGAAATTGAATCACTGTGTCCACCGCTTGCTTTGCCTGATCCTCTGGCAACCCCGTCTTTTCCATAACCAACTTTATCAACTCATTCATTTTTTTCCTCCTCTGTTAATGATAGGACTTCACTTTCTGCTGCATCTTGCTCAGCATACCAGGCCTTTAATCGCTCTTTTTCCACGAGTCGCTCGATCGTGCAATTGCCTTCCAACTTCGTCTGGAATCATGGTCACCTCCATTTCAACTATAACAGCAAATGTACTGGATTGGTTCAATCTCTGAGATTGAACCAATCTTGAGAGAGCTACTGATCACAAGTTATCGATCTCCACCGGCTCCACATCCTCCGCCAGCTCGAAGCCGAAGACGCGCGAGTAGAAATAGAGCTCCGCGTCGAGCGAGCGCTTGATGTTCTCGGCGCGACGGAAACCGTGCTGCTCCCCCTCGAACGGGATGTAGGCCACCGGGAGGCCCTTCTCCTGCAACACCTCGACCATCAACTCGGCCTGATTGGGCGGGACGATCTTATCCTCAAGCCCCTGGAAGAAGATCACCGGACAGGATAGCTGATCGACGGAATTGATGGGCGAGCGCTCCCGATAGAGCTCTTTTTTCTCCGGATAGGGGCCGATCAGCCGCTCCAGGTAACGGGACTCGAACTTGTGCGTGTCCCTGGCGAAAACCTCCAGCTCACTGAGGCCGAAGTAGCTCGCGCCGGCCTCGAAGACATCGCGGAAGGCGAGTGCGCAAAGCGTGGTATAACCGCCCGCGCTCCCCCCACGGATGATCAAACGCTCACCGTCCACATCGCCGCGATCGATCAGATAACGCGCTCCGTTGATACAATCCTCCACATCCACCACGCCCCATTGCCCCTCCAGGCGCTGGCGATAGAGCCGCCCATAGCCCGAACTCCCGCCATAGTTGACGTCGAGCACGGCGAAGCCCCGACTGGTGAAATACTGGACGGTCAGGCTGAGCGAACTGGGAGCGGCTCCCGTCGGCCCGCCGTGGCTGATGACGACCAGCGGGGGATGTTCGCCCTCCGGCGCGACGTAATCCTTGTTCTCCGGCGGGTAGAAGAAAGCGTGGGCGGTTAAATCTTCACTCGATCCGGTGGTGGGAAACTCGATCTCTTGGGGGACGGATAGATACCCCGGCTCCACATTGATCCGGCTCGCGCTTCGCAGCTTCTCAAACTGGCCCGTCTTGAGATTGAGCTGGACAATGGCCGTCGGCTCCGTCGGCAATCCACCCCGGAACACCACCCGACCATCCGCCGCTCGAACCTGATGTATCTCCGTGTAAGGCGTCTCAATCGGCGAGAGCTGGCCCGTCTCCAGGTCGATCTGGGCCAAGCGCCAAAGGCCATCCTGGGTGTAGGAGCAGATGATCCGCTCCGGCGATTCGAAGGTATAGGTGGACATATTGAAGACCCACTGCGGCTTGCCGAACTCGGCCTCCATCTCGACGACCGGCTCCAAGCTTCCCTCACGTCGACGATAGAGATTCCACCAGCCCGACCGATCGGAGACGAAATAGAGCACGCCTTCCGGCGACCATTCCGGCTGGAAGATCGACTCGTTCGACCCGCCCGCGACCCGCTCTGCCGCTCTCAGGGATCCATCGGGCTGCATCTCAGCGACCCAGAGCTCTGTACCATCCCAGGGCATATTGGGATGATCCCAGGTCAGCCAAGCCAGGCGGGAGCCATCGGGATTAAGGCGCGGCGCGGCGTAGAAATCATTGCCGGAGACAAGCACCTGGGCCTCAAAGTCTCCCTCGTCGGGGTCCAGGTCGAGCGCGACCAGCGTGTTGACCGCCTCGCGCTCCGGGTCAGTATGATCCTCGCGCACACAGATCATACGCCCTTGGCGATGATCGACGACGCCGTCGGCATAACGCAGCGCTGTGTCCGGCGTGATCGGGCGCGGCGGCTGATCCGGGTTGCTAATCTCTTGCCGATAAAGGCGCTGGTCATCCCAGTTAGAGAAATAAGCGACCCCATCAGCGATGACGTAGGAGCCGCCGCCATACTCGTGCGCCTGCGTCCGCGCGTTGAAGGGGGAGGGCGTGACATCGGAAGTCTCGCCGTCGGGTGAGCGACGCACGATGACATACCGACCGCCTTCGGAGGGCCTTACCTCGCCCCAGTAGACATCCTCGCCCGCGAGGGCAATCTGATCCAGCATAATCGTCTCCGAGACGATCAGGTCTGACGTGATCGGCGACTTCCAAGAGCCATACGGTGCTACCTTGGGGTTGGACATTTGTGTTCTCCTATCTTCGAACTAAGCTAATGGATTGGTTCAATCTTTGAGATTGAACCAATCTTGAGAGAGCTACTGATATGCTAGCTGGAACCTCGATGCCAGCGTAATCGTCATCATTAAAATTATCAGCAACAGACAAAGCCCCATAAATCTCAGATCCACCTGCCACTCGTGGGGTCTCGTCGTCAATCGAGGCATGGCCAGGCGCCGGGTGGTGCGCTCGGCGGCCGCGGCCGCGCTTCCCATCGCCAGCGCCAGCACGCCGATGAGAAACCAGGAGCGGCGCAGCGGCACGTCGGAAATGGGCACAGGGATGGGCGTGGGCGTCGGCGTGAGCGTCGGTGTGGGAGTGGAGCTGGGCGTCGGCGTCGCGGTCGGCGTGGGCGTGATGGTTGGCGTGGGGCTGGGCGTGGGCGTCGGCGTCGTGGTGGGAGTCGGTGTCGGCGTAGGCGTCGGTGTGGGTGTGAAGGATGGCGTCGGTGTGGGCAATCCATCGGGATCGGCTGTGACCTCTGGATTCGCCATCGTCACGGGCGGCGGCGTCGGCGAGGCGGGCACGGGAGCGGTGTTGGCGCTCGATGGCGCCTCCTCGATCAACATCACGGGCGCGCCGCCCAACTGACAGCCCTGGGCGCAGTTAGCGCCAGCGAGCTCTAGGAAGTAATAGCCCCGCTCAGGGTAAACGTAACTGGCTGTGCCCCAAACATCCACCAGCAACGCCCGCGTCGTCCGCGCGGGGATCATGGCCGATTGCGGCTCCGGCGTCCGCGCCCAGACCACCGTCGTCGTCTGGGAGCCTCGGTCGATGGTCACGACGGCGAGCTCGTCGCGGCGCTCCCACTGACCGCCCTGGAACCCGGACAGATAATTTGTCGCGACCTGGTAGGCGGTGAATGCGGGCCTGCGGCTGCCGTCCATTCGCACCAGCCCGAAAGGCTCCGGATCGGCGGCCTGATCGGTCGCGGTGTCGGCCATCTTATAGACCGCGATGCGCTGCGCACCGGCGGCGATCTCCAAGCTGAAAGCCTGGATCATGAAGAAAGCCTGCTCCTCCGGCGAGATGCGCGAGAGGTAGGCGTTCGTCTCGGCGATCCAGATCGGCTTGTAAATGCCCCGATTTCGCATCAGGCCGTAGTAGTGGGCCGTGATGTCGTAGATTTTCTCCGGCTCGTGGTAGAGGTGGAGCGTGGCCACGTCGAAATAATAATTATGCGCCGCCGCGTTGGGATCGGCGACCAACACGTCGAGGAACTGACCGAACCAGTGCTCGTTGTGCCAGTGGGTCACAGCCGCCATATGAATGACCGCGTTGGGATTGGCCTCGTTGGCGACGGTGTAGGCGACCTGCAACAAGCGCACGAAGTCCTCAATCGAGCCGCCCCAGCTCATATCGGGCGAGCCAGCGGGGATCTCCGGCTCGTTCCAGATGGTCCAATGATCGATGCGCCCGGCGTAGCGCCCGACGATGGTGCGCACAAAGTTGGCCCAGAGGTTGTTGGGATCGTCGGTGGGTAGATAGAGCCCCTTGGGGACGCCGGGGCCGAGCCCCAGGTCGGTGGCCCAGCCTGGGGTGGTGATCAGCAGCCCGGTGACCTGCCGCCCTTGGGCCAACTCGCCGTTCAGTTCCTGATCGGAAATGGGGACCACGTTCCACTCATCGGGGCTGTTAGGCTGGATTATGTTCCACTCGAAGGTGACGCGGGTCCAGCCTGCGCCCAGGACACCGGCGGCACCAGGCGCCGCGTAGGACTCGACGACGCCGAAGCGTGGATCAGGGATGCCTGCCGCAGTTGCCTGGGGCATATGGGTCAGTACGAGAATCAGGAGCATCGCGCCGAGGAGCAAGCGCTTAAATCGCCCCCTCATCTCCATTCTCTATTCTCCATTCTCCATTCCCCATTATCAGCACGTGAGGTGAAAGGCACCGGCCACCCGTCTCTGCTCCTGCAAGCGGTTGTAAGTCTGCCAAGCATCTCCCGTCTGGGCGATGTGTAACTCGATTCCCTTCGCTTCGATGGCCCGGCGAGTCTCATCGGGCACTTTCATCGCGCCGTAGGCCCCGGTGCCTACCACCAGCACATCCGGGGCAGCATCGAAAACTTCTTGCAGGTCCTCGACGGCCAGTCGGTGTCCGCGCTTGCGCCACCAATTCGACTCCACGCGATCCGGCAGCAGGATCAAATCTTTAGAATGCCGCTCACCGTTCACCTCCATCTTTCCGAAGCTATAGTTTTTGACTTTTGGAGCAGTCATGCTTATTTGCCCTCCTCGTCTAAAATCTATCAGCAAACAGTGAAGGTCCATCGATACAGGTCAAGCTTCGCGCGCCGCAACCCGACTCACAAAGGAATCTTATGATAGCACGTGCGGGTACAGTGTCAAGCAAAATGAATGACGAATGATGAATAGCGAATATTGAATGGAGCAGCCCTATCGCAATTCGCCATTCACCCAGGGTTTTCGAAGCGATTCAAAAATCGGCGGGTATGGAAACCCGCCCTACATC
>CAZANJ010000150.1:0-7071 GCA_964486415.1 uncultured Anaerolineales bacterium | reverse complement strand
CCAATCACTCGATTGGGGGCTTTTTTGGTGGCGGCGCGCGGTTATTTTGTCACGCTTGAGGGGTTGTGATACAATAGGCATTGAAAGCCTTGGCGCTTTCCTGAGCACCAAAACTGTGGCCGAAGACGGATATGGGCCGCCCCGACAGGCTTATTCTAGCATAGGTTTATGGTTGGACAAGCCCCCGCCCGCCGTCAGGTTTGAACGGTGTGGCGTTTTTTTGTTCTACAATGGCTCTTTGAACTCAGTGTGACATCAAGGTCAGAATGACTATTCTCACCCCCGAACAGAAAGCACGCGAGACAATTGACCATCTCCTCGAGGCCGCCGGTTGGTCTGTGCAGTCACGAGATCAGGCCAATCTTAACGCATCTCGTGGCGTGGCGGTGGCGGAGTTCCCCTTGCAGACGGGCTTTGCGGATTATGTGCTATTCGTCGACCGCCGTCCCATCGGCGTGATCGAGGCCAAAGCCGTGGGCTCGACGCTGAGCGGCGTCGAGCCCCAGACGGCGAAGTACAGTGATGGCCTATCGCGTCCGCTCCAGGCTCGGGCCTGGCACGACCCGCTCCCCTTCCTCTACCAATCGACCGGCGTCGAGACCTTCTTCACCGACGAGCGCGATCCCAACCCGCGCAGCCGCCGCGTCTTCGCCTTCCACCAGCCGGAGACGCTGGCGCAGTGGGCCCAGCCGGGGCGCTCATCCATTTCCACCCCGCGCGTCGGCGAGGAGAACCCACCCTACGGCGAAGCCCCGACGCTCCGCGCCCGATTGCGCCACATGCCGCCGCTGAATACCGCCGGCCTTTGGAGTGCCCAGATCGAGGCGGTGCGAAACCTGGAACGTTCTCTAGCACAGGATCGCCCACGCTCCCTGGTGCAGATGGCCACCGGCAGCGGCAAGACCTATATGGCCGTCACCACTATCTATCGCCTGATCAAGCACGCCAAGGCCCGCCGCGTGCTCTTTATGGTCGACCGCACCAACCTGGGCCGTCAGGCCCACAACGAGTTCCAGCAGTACACCACACCCGACGACGGGCGCAAGTTCACCGAGCTCTACAACGTCCAGCACCTCCAATCCAACGCGCTGGATCGCGTCAGCAAGGTCTGCATCACCACCGTCCAGCGCCTCTACTCGATGTTGCGGGGCGAGGAGGACTTCGACGCCGCGCTGGAGGATCGCCCGCTGGGCAAGATGATGGACGTCCTCGGCGACCGCGTGCGCCAGGTGACCTACAGCGACTACCTGCCCATCGAGTATTTCGATTTCATCTTCATTGACGAGTGCCATCGCTCCATCTACAATGTCTGGCGCCAGGTGCTGGAGTACTTCGACGCCTACCTGATCGGCCTGACCGCCACGCCCTCCAAGCAGACGCTGGGCTTCTTCAACGGCAATCTGGTGATGGAGTATCCCCGCGAGCGGGCCGTGGCCGACGGCGTCAACGTCGACGGCTGGGTCTATCGCATCCGCACGCAGGTCACCGAGCACGGCAGCCTCGTGGAGGCCGGAGAGTGGGTCGGTAAGCGCGACCGCAAGACCCGTGAACAGCGCTGGGAGCGGCTGGACGAGGAGCTCGACTATGACGCCCCTCAACTGGACCGTGACGTCGTGACGCCCGATCAGATCCGCACCGTGGTGCGCACCTTCCGCGACAAGCTCTTCACCGAGATCTTCCCCGACCGCGATGAGGTGCCCAAGACGCTGGTCTTCGCCAAGGATGACAATCACGCCGAGGAGATCGTGCGCATCGTGCGCGAGGAGTTCGGCAAGGGAAACGAGTTCTGCAAGAAGATCACCTACAAGTCCCAGGGCAAGACGCCGGAGGAACTGATCTCCGATTTCCGCAACAGCTACTTCCCGCGCATCGCCGTCTCGGTCGATATGATCGCCACCGGCACCGACGTCAAGCCGATTGAGATTCTGCTCTTTATGCGGCGGGTGAACTCGGCGCCCTACTTCGAGCAGATGATCGGACGCGGCACGCGCGTCATCACGGAGACCGATCTGCAAGGGGTGACGCCCGACGCCCATCACAAGACCCACTTCGTCATCGTCGACGCCGTCGGCGTGGTGGAGCACCCCAAGATCGAGGTGGGGACGATGGACCGCAAGCGCTCCATCGCCTTCGACCGCCTGTTGGAGAAAATCGCCTTCCGGATGGCGGACGAGGAGGACCTCTCGTCGCTGGCGGTGCGGCTCTCCCGCCTGGAGGGCGATCTCACCGAGGGTGAGCGCGAGGCCATCTTGGAGGCCAGCGGCGGCAAAACCCCGCGCGAGATGGCTCACACGCTGCTGGACGCGCTCGATCCCGACCAGGTGCAGACCCGCGCCCAGGAACTGGCGGGGGATGAGTCCCCGACGCCGGCCCAGGTTCAGGCCGCCCAGGATGAGTTGATCGAGGCGGCTATCGCGCCCTTCGACAACCCGGAGTTGCGCGAGTTACTGACCAACGTCAAGCGGCGCACGGAGCAGATCATCGACGTGGTGAGCCAGGATCGGGTGATTGAGGCTAGCTACAGCGTGGAGGATACCGAGCAGGCGCGGCAGATGGTCGAGTCCTTCCACGACTTTCTGGAGGAGAATCGGGATGAGATCACGGCGCTACAGATTCTGTTCAACCAGCCCTACGCGCAGCAGCACCTGACCTTCGAGCAGATCAAGGAGCTGGCGGAGCGCATTGAGCAGCCGCCCCACTTCTGGACCACTGAGGCGCTCTGGCGGGCCTACGCGCAGTTGGAGCGGGACAAGGTGCGCGGCGTCGGTGCCAAGCGCCGGTTGACCGATCTGGTCTCCCTGGTGCGCCACGCGGTGCAGTTGGAGGATGAGCTGGTCCCCTATCCCGACCTGGTGCAGCAGCGCTACGAGGAGTGGTTGGCCGATCAAGAGGCCGCTGGGCGGGCCTTCACCGAGGAGCAGCGCTGGTGGCTGGATAGGATCGCGGAGGCCATCGGGGTCAACCTGAGCGTGCGGGCTGAGGACTTCCAGTATGGCGAGTTGTTCAATCGCGGCGGGTGGCACGCCGCGCGGGAAGCGCTTGGGGAGGAGCTCCCTGAGCTGATTGAGGAGATGAACGAGACGCTGGTTGTGTGATGAGCCGTTTGCTACCTCACCCTTTGTGATGTATACTATGATGTATAAGCACACCAGGTGCAACGCACGTCAGAAGTGTGTTGCACCTCTTATTTGAGGAGGTGAACGATGACCACCATGGTACGCAAGCAGGTCTACATTGAGCCCCGCCAGGACGAGCTGCTCAAAAAGTGGGCCGAGGAGACGGAAAGGAGCGAAGCCGAGATCTTCCGCCAGGCCCTTGACCACTGGTTGGAGAGCGAGCAGCGGCGCCGCCAGGCGGAGGCCGCGTGGGAGGAAGTATTGTCCTTTGCCGAGGAGCGGGCGGCGCAAGGCCCTGTTTCCGGTGGGCGCACCTGGACGCGGGAAGAGATCTACGAGGAGCGATTGGATCGCTATGATAAGAGTGCTGATTGACACGAACCTGCTCGTCTACATCTACGATCTATCGGAGCCGGAGAAGCGACAGCGGGCCATCGAGGTGCTCCAACAGGTGCGCGATGCCAGAGCCGGCGTGTTGAGCGCTCAGGTACTTTCCGAGTTCTACAACACGGTGACTCGAAAACTTGAACCTCCTTTGTCCCCCGCGCAGGCCGAAGAGCAACTCCGGGCGTTGACGCGCGTCTGGCCCGTCTTCCCGGTCACGTCCGAGGTGGTCTTCGAGGCCGTCCGCGGCGTGCGCGAGTATCAGTTCAGCTTCTGGGACGCCCAGATCTGGGCCGCCGCGCGTCTGAATCACGTCCCAGCGGTGCTGAGCGAGGACTTCAATCCCGGCTCCGTGATCGAGGGTGTGCGTTTTGTGAATCCTTTTGAGAATGGGGAATGGCGAATAGCGAATGAGTGAATCAGCGAGAGAGCGAGAGAGCGAATCGGCGAAAGAGCGAGAGCGTGATTTGCCGGAGAGATGGGTTTGGACAAAATTGGGGAAAGTCATTCATCCATCCAAAGATCGAGTCGATCCAGAAGAGATACAATCAATACCCTATGTCGGCTTGGAGCACATTGAAAAAGACACGGGTAATCTTTTAGGGCATGGATACTCAGATGAAGTAAGGAGTACCAAGTCTGCGTTCCGGGGTGGAGATCTTCTCTATGGCAGACTCCGGCCCTACCTGAACAAGGTTCACGTTGTAGACTTTGACGGTATCTGTTCAACAGACATCTTGGTTTTCCCTGAGACCCCTCACGTGTCTAACCGATTTTTGCTGTACAGGTTGTTATCACCGGACTTTGTACGCTATGCTAATCTGCGTATGAGTGGTGTTCAGCATCCCAGAGTGCATTTCGAAGATTTGGCCAAGTTCTCCTTAGCGCTTCCCCCTTACGCTGAACAACGCCGCATTGTCGACGCCATCGAGACCCAGTTCACCCGCCTGGACGCCGCCGTCGCCGCGCTGGAGCGAGCGCGGGCCAATCTGAAGCGTTACTGCGCCTCAGTGCTGCAAGCCGCTTGCGAGGGGCGGTTGGTCCCCACGGAGGCGGAACTGGCCCGCGAAGAGGAGCGCGACTACGAGCCGGCCGACGAGCTGCTGGAGCGCATCCTGGAGGAACGCCGCGCCAGGTGGGAGGAGGAGCGCTGGGAATACGAGGTCGAGCGGGCCAAGAAGAAAGCGGCCCAGGCCGAGCGCAAGGCCGCCGGCCTGCCCTACTACATCCGCGATCTGCCGCGAGAATCGTGGATCGACCGCACCGCGGAAGAATACGAACCGTACTTGCCCAAGGGCGACGATTGGAAGGAGAAATACGACGAGCCCGAACCGCCGGATACGAAAGGGTTGCCTGATCTGCCGGAGGGGTGGTGCTGGATGTCGCTTGATCAAGCGATTACGCTTTCTCAGAACGGTTTTGGCAAGAGGCGATCTGACGAAGGGGAGCCGACTATTGTTCTACGACTGGCTGACATTGAAGAAGGTCGGCGGATCAGTCTAGATGATATTCGTAGAATCAGGATGAGCACAGAGGAAGTAGAGAAATATCGACTTCTGGAGGATGATCTTCTGTGCATCCGCGTGAATGGCAGCCCAGATCTTGTAGGGCGAATCATCCCTTTTGAAGATTCCAATGAACCCATAGCGTTTTGTGATCATTTCATCCGGCTTCGTTTTGCAATGCCGGAATTGACGTCTTTCTTTGTGCAATATTCCGGAACGCGTCGGGCACGGAGATACATTGACCTTAACAAGGTATCCAGTGCGGGGCAGAATACAATCAGTCAAACCACGATGGAGTCTTTGGTGTTTCCTTTGCCTCCCCTAGCAGAACAGCGCCGCATCGTCGATGAAGTCGAGCGGCGGCTCTCCGTCGTCGAAGCGCTGGAGCAGGCCGTTGAGGCCAACCTCACCCGCGCCCGGCGCCTGCGCCAGGCCATCCTCAAGAAAGCGTTCGAGGGCCGCCTTGTGCCCCAAAATCCTAACGACGAACCGGCGTCGGCGCTGCTGGAGCGGATCGGGTCGCAGAAGTAACGCATAGGCTTGCAGGTTGCGCACCTCGGTGCGGCAGGAAGGAGGCCAAATTGTCCCACAAGATCGGTTTCGGTGTTCTTGCCGCTGTTGGGGTGATCGCGCTTTATCGCTACCTGCAGGAAAACGTCCTGCTACCGGAATACTTCCTATGGCTGACTGTGACCAGCGCTGTCGCTGCGTTCTACTATTTTCTGGACAAGCAGCTTTCTAAGAGTAAACACTTCACGTTGAGAATACCTGAACTTGTCCTGAATCTGCTGGCCGTGATTGGGGGTTTCCCTGGCGTCTGGCTTGGTCGCGTCGTTTTCAATCACAAAACTAATATCCGCAGGCACACTGGTATGTTCGTGATACTTGTCTTGAGTACGCTTTTTCATTGTGCGGCGATCTATCTGATTTTCTTTAGAAGCACACGCTGACTACCCCAAGGAGCGATTATTGTATGGAAACCTCCTCTGCCACCATCGTCAAACGCTTATGGAACTACTGCAACGTCCTGCGCGACGACGGCGTCTCCTACGGTGACTACGTCGAGCAGCTGACCTACCTGCTCTTCCTCAAGATGGCCGAGGAGAAGGAGCAGCAACTGAGCCAGGCGACGTCCATTCCAGAGCCGTACAGCTGGTCCAGCCTCAAGGCCCTGGAGGGGATCGAACTGGAGGACCACTACCGGGACACGCTGCGCGAACTCGGCCAGGGCGCCGGCCTGATCCCCGTCATCTTCCGCAAGGCCCAGAACCGCATCCAGGACCCGGCCAAGCTCCGCCGCTTGATCAAGATGATCGACGAGGAGACCTGGACAGGACTGGATATCGACGTCAAGGCCACGGTCTACGAGGGGCTGCTGGAGAAGAACGCCCAGGACACCAAGTCCGGCGCCGGGCAGTACTTCACCCCGCGCGCCTTGATCAAGGCGATGGTCGATGTGATGGCCCCGCGACCGGGTCGCAACATCTGCGATCCCGCCGCTGGCACCGGCGGCTTCCTGATCGCGGCCCACGACTACGTTGCGGAGCACCACGGCCCGCTGGATCGCGACCAGTGGCAGCACCTCAACCACGAGGCGCTCCACGGCTGGGAGATTGTCGATAACACCGCTCGGCTCTGCGTGATGAACCTCTACCTGCACGGCGTGGGCGCCAATGGCGGCGATAGCCCCATCCACGTCGACGACGCCCTGGCCAGCCATCCGGGCGAATACTTCGATATGGTGCTGACCAATCCGCCCTTCGGCAAGTGGAGCAGCGTCACCTACATCACCGAGGAGGGCGAGCTGCGGCGCGAGGCCCAGACGGTGGTGCGCGAGGACTTCTGGACTTCGACCAGCAACAAGCAGCTCAACTTCCTGCAGCATGTCTACACCATCCTGAAGCAGCACGGGCGCGCCGCCGTCGTGGTGCCGGATAACGTACTCTTCGAGGGCGGTTCCGGCGAGACCGTGCGCCGCAAGCTGCTCCAGACCTGCGACGTCCATACGCTGCTGCGGCTGCCCACGGGCATCTTCTACGCCCAGGGTGTCAAGGCCAACGTGCTCT
>CAZANJ010000149.1:0-7097 GCA_964486415.1 uncultured Anaerolineales bacterium | reverse complement strand
GGTTAAGGGTTAAGGTTAAGGGTTAAGGTTAAGGGTTAAGGGTTAAGGTTAAGGGCTAAGGTTGAGGTTGAGGTTGAGGGTTTTAGCGCAGGTCTTGGATGTCCTCTTCGCTGTTGTCGCGGCAGTCATTATCCGCCAGGGCGGGATTGGCAGATGCTTTGACGACGATACCGATTTTGTTCCTGGAACATTCATTTTGAGAGTTTTTGCCACCAGCGCTGTCCCAATAGGCCATCCCGTAATCGTTCTCGTTGCAGATGTTGCGCTCCACAGTGGGCACCGATTCGAGCGCCACGGCGATGCCAATCGCGTTCCCGGTGCATTCGTTCTCTCGGGCTATACCGCCCTGATTTCCCATGTAGCCGATGCCCACGATGCCGTTCCCGGAAAAGAGGTTTTTCTCCAGGATGGGATCCGCTTGCCCCTCGACCATGACCCCGGAGTTATCGTTGTCGATGAATTCAGAGTCCCGCACCACGCCGCCAGAGGTATGAAGGAAGCGCAAGCCGGCCCGGTTTCCCTCATCCTCCACATAGATCGCGCCGGTGAAGCGGCAACGGGAGAAATCGACACTCCCGCTCTCCACCTGCACGACATCCGCCATCTGCGTTCCGTCGTGGCGGAAGGTGATATCCTGGGCTGCAAAAGTACCGCTGCCCGCGAAGCGCACCACGTAGTCCCCAGCGCCGGAGACGATCTCGCTCTCGTCCATGCCGGCCCCGATCAGGGTGAATGACTTATCAATCTCCAGCCCATAGACTAAACGGTAGCTCCCCGCGCCCAGCGTGATCGTTCCTCTCTGTGCCACCGCCGCGACGGCCTCCTCCAAGGTGGCGTAATCGCCGCTGCCGTCCACCTCCACGCGGATGGTGTCTGTGGGGGGCGTGGGCGTTGGGTCCGGCGTGGAGGCGCCACACGCCGCGAGTAGAGCCGCAATAACCAAGAAGAATAACAAATTACCAAAACCTTGCAAATACTTTTTTCTCACTGGAGCAAAAGTAACCCCGTTCTGCTCACGCCGGACGTGCCGTCCGGCGCTGGCGGACGGCACGTCCGCCAGGAGCGATCTACAACGGAGTGACTTTTGCGCTACTGCCTTTTTTCTCATTAACTCCTTACCTCAAAATCAAAAATCGCTCAATCCCAAATGCTCCAGAGTCTCCGGAGTCGGCCTACCGGTCTCCGGATTCCAGCCGAACTCGGAGTAAGCTCCGGCGAGCAGTTCCTCAAGATCAGGTACAACTCCCTCGGTGCCGCCATTATCCAACGGCTTGAGCAATAAATCGGGCAAATCATCGTCGGCCCGCGTGAGCCCGCGCCGCAGATTGATCAGGCGCTTGAGCGTGACGATGCGCTTGCCCGCTGTCATCAGGTCATCCGGCTCCATGTCCCAGCCGGTGGCGGCATTCAGCGCCCGCAGCAGCCACTCGACGCCGGGGTTCTGGAACTGGCACAGCGTCAAAGCATTGTAGAGATTGCGCCAGGCCTGCTGCCGCGCCGTGATGTGGCCCTTCTCCTCCGACGTATCGAAGCGGTCGCCCGGCAGAATTCCCAACTCGATGGCCGGTCCCTGTCCGGTATCCACACCGTACATGTCGCCCTCCATATGACAGGCTCCACGCGGCGAAAGAGCATAGGTCGCGGCCATACCGCTGAAAGCCCGTGGGTCGTGCATCGGCGCCTCCAGCCGGTTGACCGTGACGGCCAGATCGGGCACGCCAAAGTGCTCCGCCATGGCCGCGCTGCCCTCCGCCAGCAGATCGCCGAATCCCTCGCGATGGGCCATCATCTCAACCAGACGATGGACGATCTCGACGTCGCCATAGCGTATCTCCAGCCCGCCGGTGTCCTCAGCGGTGATGACGCCGCGCTCGAACATCTCGCAGGCCATGGCGATGGTGCAACCGGTGCTGATGGTGTCGAGGCCGTGGACGTTGCAAAGATGCCCGGCGTAGATGACGGCCTCCAGGTCGTCCACCATCGCGAGCGATCCCAGGGCGGCCAGCGTCTCATATTCGGGACCATCCACTTGCTCCAGGCCATAGCGCGGCGCGCGGGTCTCGCGGCCACAGGCGATGGGGCAGCGGTAGCAGGCCGTGTTCCGGTTCTGGTACTGCTCCACCATCAAGACGCCGGAGAGGTTGCTCGCTGGCTCCCACTCGCCCTGCTGGTAATAGCGGATGGGCATATCGCCGTACATCAAGGCCATATCGACATAACCGGCGGTGCCGGCCATGCGCAGCGCCATCGCCGCCATATCCTCGTCGATGTCGGCGATGATCTCACGCACGACCTTCTTGAACTCCTCCGGATCGGCCAGCGGCACCTTCGCGGTCCCGCGCAGCGCGATAGCCTTGAGGCGCTTCGAGCCCATCACGGCGCCCATACCGGTGCGCCCAGCTGCGCGCCCGTGGTCGTTCATCACCGCGGCCATCTTGGACATATTCTCGCCCGCCGCGCCGATGCAGGCCACACGGGCCTTGGGCTCGCCCAGGAGCTCACGCGCCCGATCTTGCGTCTCGTAAGAGTCCAGGCCCCAAAGCTCGGCGCCATCGCGCAGCGCGGCCTGGCCCTCGACGATGGAGAGCCAGGTGGGGCGATCGGATTTCCCGGTGATGATGATCCCATCGTAGCCCGCGAAGCGCAGTTCCGGGCCAATGAAGCCGCCGGTGTTCGCTTCGCCCCAGATGCCGGTGAGGGGCGCGATAGCACAGACGCTACAACGCCCCGCCGAGGGCATGCTGGTACCGACCAATGGGCCGGTCATGAGGATAAGCGGATTCTCCGGCCCCAGAGGGTCTATCTCGCTAACCGGCTCGTCGGAGAGAATGCGAGCCGCCAGCCCGCTGCCGCCGACGAAGGCGCGAGCGAGATCCTCTTCCAATGGCTCATCCCGAAGCTCACCGGCGGTGAGGTCTACGTGTAAGATTTTGCCCATGTAGCCGTTCATCAATCGCTCCTACGGTTGGTCGTCGTAGCGGGCGGGCACGAGACCCGCCCCTACGGTACCAAATATATTCCGGGCAAGCTCAAAAGCGTCATGCCGCCCTTCACGAGCACGTTCGCCCAGAAGATGGACCACACCGTCACGGGCGGCAACAACCCGCCGAAAGCTCCCCAGCAGAAGATCAGGCTGTCCAGAGGGACGCTGACGGCGTTGCTGGTCAGCACTCGCGCCCACTGGTAACGCCGCGTCACCCGCGTGACCCACAGGTGATAGACCTCCGTGTCGATCAGCTCACTGACCAACTCGGCGACGATGGAGGCGATGACGATGCGCCACACCGGGGTGAGCACGGCGGCAAATTCACCTTGCAGCTTCCATGTGGGATCAGGGGGCAGCCAGGCGGCGAAGGCGAAAAGCCCGGCCATCAGCACGTTGACCACAGCGGCGGTGATGATGAGCACCCGTGCCGCCCGCCGCCCAAGTAGCTTGTGTACCAGATCGCGCAGCGTGAAGGTGAAGGGGTAGATAACGGTGCCAACGTCCACGCTAAAACCGGCCACCGACGCGATCTTGAGGCTCAGCACGTCGGACAGCATTTGCGCGGCGACGTAAGCGGCGACGATGATCACGCCCGACGTCACAATAGGGGGCGCAGCTTCGGAACGGTTCATGTGGATAGAGCTCTCCAGTGATAAAACAAAGGCTCACTTCCATACGGTAGCGAGCCTTTCAAACCTTTCTACTCTTCACCTGGCGTCATAACTACTTATCCTCTTCCCGCTTATGAGCCGCGACAATTTCCTCCATCAGGTGAGATGGAACCTCCTGATAATGGTCGAACTCCATCGAGAAGATGCCCCGCCCCTGAGTCAGACTGCGCAGATCGGTGGAATAACGTTGCATCTCGGCCAATGGCACAATCGCCGAAATGACGGTCCGGCCGACGCGCTGATCCATGCCCTGAACCTGCGCCCGCTTGGTGTTCAGGTCGCCGATGATGTCGCCGGTGTACTCCTCCGGCACGATGACCTCCACCTTGTAGATCGGCTCCAGCAGCACCGGGCCGGCATCCAACATCACCATCTTGAAAACCTCCCGTCCCGCGATCTGGAAGGCGATGTCCTTGGAGTCTACCGGGTGCTCCTTACCATCGTAGACCACGGCTCTGACATCCACCACGGGATAACCGGCGATTCCACCTCGGTTCAGCACCTGCTTGATGCCCTTTTCAATGGAGCTCTGGAAGCTGTTCGAGATCGCCCCACCGGTGACCTCCCATTCATATTCGAAGCCGGTGCCGCGAGGCAACGGTTCCAACCGCATATAAACCTCGGCGAACTGACCGGCGCCGCCGGTCTGCTTCTTGTGTCGGTAGCGATCGGAGTGAATGCGGGTGATCGTCTCTTTATAGGGCACCTTGGGTGTCGAGGTCTCCACGCCCACGTCGAAGCGGTTGGCCATCCGGCGGATGGCGATATCCACGTGTGCCTGGCCCATTCCCTCAAGGATCATCTCCTTCGTGCTGGATTCCTGGCGCCAATGGAGCGTGGGGTCCTCTTCACAGATGCGGCCCATTGTGGGGCCAAGCTTGGCCTGATCAGACTTGCTCTTGGGGCTCACGGCGACGGCAAAGAGAGGCGAGGGAAAAACTGGCCCGGGTAAAGTGACCGGATTATCCTCATCACACAGCGTATCGCCCGTCAAGGTTTCGTCTAACTTCGCCACAGCGCCAATATCACCAGCGCGCAATTGCGGGACTGGAATCTGCTCCTTACCACGTATCACGTAGAGTTGCCCCAGACGCTCTTCCTCTTCGGCGCGAATGTTGTAGACGCGCGTGTCCGACTCCAACACCCCCCTATAAACGCGGAAATAGGTCAACTTGCCCACATAAGGATCAGCCGTCGTCTTGAAGACCAAGGCGGTCAGGGAGCCATTCTCATTGGGCTCAACCTCTACCTCACCCTCTGGGCTTTCTGCTTCGATGGCGCCCCGATCGAACGGGGAAGGAGCATAAGCAACCAATGCATCCAGCAAAGCACTCGCTCCTACACCAACCGTAGCCGCGGAGATCAGCACTGGAACGGCGGTTCCCCGCTCTATGGCCATCCGCAATCCCTGATAGATCTCCTCCTCGGTCAGAGCCTCACCCTCCAGGTACTTCATGATGAGCTCATCGTCGGCTTCGGCGGCGGCTTCAATCAAATCAATGCGAGCTTCCTCTGCCTGATCGACCAAGCTCGATGGGATATCGGAGACCTTACCCTCTGGCCCAATCAATGCCTGCATCTTCACCAGATCCACCACACCGGAGAAATCCTCGGCCTTGCCGATGGGAAGGTGGATGGGGACGAAATTCTGATCGAAGCTTTCCTCTAGCGAATCCATCACGCGCCCTAGGTCGACGTTCTCGCGGTTCATCTTATTGACGACCACGAGGCGAGGCAAATTTTCCTCCGCGGCAAAGTTCCAAACCAGCTCTGTCCCAACCTCAATACCAGATATAGCATCCACCACGACCACTGCCGCTTCGGCCACCTTAACAGAGCTCTTAACCTCGCCGACAAAATCGGTGTAGCCAGGAGTATCCAAAACATTGATCTTACACCCCTCCCACTCGATAGGAAGGATAGCGAGGTTGAGCGAGATGTTGCGACGTTTCTCCTCATCGTCGAAGTCGGCGACGGTTGTGCCATCCTCGACGCGCCCCATACGGTTGGTTGCCCCGCTCGTGAAAAGCATAGCCTCTGCCAACGATGTCTTACCAGAACTGCCGTGTCCGAGCAATACAACATTTCTTAGTTGATTAGTTCGGTAGTCTTTCATAGAACTTGTAGCTCCCTTTTGATTAGCTATTAGCGGTCAGCGATCAGCGGTCAGCCAGGAAAGGGTCTATCCGCTAACGGCTGTCTTTCACATAGCCTTAATTCTAAACGAGAACGCCTTAACTGTCAATTGCCCTACCCGAAAAAGCAGCGCGCTACCATAGCCACAGGATGTTTAGAACCGCTTCGAAACCCCAGACACAAAAATGGTTGGCAACAAACAGCAACTATGGTATCATATGTTGGGTACCATAGAAGAGCATAAGAGATAAGGAGAAAAAAAATAATGACAGCTAAAATCTTGGACGGACGATCGTTTTCTAAAGAAATCCTCAAGGAGGTTAAGGAAGAGGCCGGCGCATTTGAAGAGAAATGGGGCAATCCCCCCACGCTGGGCCTGGTCAGGGGCGGCGCGGACCCGGCATCGGTCAGCTATGCTGGCATGATCGAGCGCACCTGCAATAAATCCGGCATCGCCTTTGAATCCCACACCCGCCCCGGCGATGTGAGCGAGGAGGAGATGGTGAAGCTGGTGCAGGAATTAAGCGCCAATGAGAACGTACACGGCATCATCATCCAGAGGCCGCTTCCCGAGGGCATCAACGCCCTATCGCTGATCGAGGCCCTGGATCCGGCCAAGGACGTAGACGGCGCTCATCCGATGAACGCCGGGCGCCTGGCCCAGTTCACTTTCGTCGACCGGCCGATCGACGTGGGGCCTTACCTGGTACCGGCCACTCCTCTCGGAGGATTGGAGCTTTTGAAGCATTATGACGTTGAGATCGATGGCAAGCACGCGGTGATCGTGGGAGCCAGCAACTTGATCGGGAAGCCATTGGCCCTTCTCCTGATCCAGAACTGGGCCACAGTGACCGTCTGTGATCTCCACACCGACCCGCTTCCCGAGTACACCAAGCAGGCCGACATCGTCGCCAGCGTGACCGGCGTCGCCCACTTGATCAAGGCCGATATGCTCAAGCCCGGCGCGACGGTGCTCGATTTCGGCTTCGCTCAGATGGAAGGCGAATGGGTCGGCGACGTGGACTTCGAGGCGGCCAAGGAGGTCGTCGGCGCGATCAGCCCGGTTCCCGGCGGCACCGGCCCGATGACCAACGCCATGCTTATGCGCAACGTGCTGACCGCAGCGGAGCGGCAGGCCAAGTAGAAATCCCGTACTCTAAATAGACCGGCGGCCGGCGGTGTAAGATCATCGCCGGCCGCATTTTGCTGCCATAGGCCCCCTGATTTCAGTCCACGCGCTCTCCGCTCTCCCCGGGTTTTCGAAGCGATTCAAAAATCGGCGGGTATGGAAACCCGCCCTACAT
>CAZANJ010000148.1:0-7191 GCA_964486415.1 uncultured Anaerolineales bacterium | reverse complement strand
GTTGGAGTAGAATTATACACGGATCCATGCTAAATATAAATGCGTTTGCCCTAGGCATAGAGCTTGTTCTCGATGATGACCGCTTGCTTGTCGTTGGTCACCAAGATATCGATGTCACGATACTCCCGTCGCACCGACACGTTCTTCAACTGGAACCCTTCGATGCCGACCTGGCGTAAGAAGGCTGCAAGCAAGTCGCAATCCTGGCAATGATCGCCGTGCGGGTCCAGCAGCTCGGCCAGAAATCTTGAATGGAGATACACTTCATCGTCTTCCTGTCGCAGGATGGTGAAGATGTTGAAGCGATACTGAGGCCACTGGAGAATCTGGCGATACTTCCAGGCGATCAGCTCTACTCTTTTGAGCAGCCGTTTGATCTGGTCAATGTCTGGCATAGGTAAGCTCCTCAGCATCCGAGAACATTGTCAGCAGTGGGTCGACAATGCGCTCTGCGATCGCCTCTGAGTCCAGGAGGTCTGCCAATCTAACGCCTCGGCCCTGCATCTGAAAGCGAACGTAGGCGTCTTTGTAGGCGTCCTGAATCTCGCCGCGATTCGACCATGCCGGGGCCAAGAAAGCTCTCTCGAACAGAATATTCGCGATGTCCTCGAACTTGCTCTCCGGGCGTCCTGGTGCTTTCTCAATCTCCTTCAACACGCCGAATCGCACCTCGGGATGAGCCAGTCCCTCCTCGCGTAGCACTACCTTGAGAAAGCAGATCGGTGGTACATTTCCATCGAATGGTGTGTTCTGGACCCCATCCTCGAATTTTCGCAAGTATACCGCGAGATAATTCGCTATCTGGGCTCGAGGACGTTCAAGGCTAGTGGACAACGAATCGGTGTAGTATCCATATCCTCTGGGCTGCAGACACCGGATGCCACGGACATGAGCGAGTTGTGTTTCCACATCTTTGATCAGAGCGATGGCTTGCTTGTGAAGCACATCGACAAAATGATAAGCCAATTCCACTTGTTCTGCCAGGCGATCGGCATTTATGCGCACATTCACCTCCGTAGCTGGGTAAAGTGCTTCCGCGTCAACGTCCGCAGAGACCTCCATCTTGGAATCTATATGCCACAAGCTTCACCATTGTCAGTCAACCGACCCGCGCGGGTGCAGGCAAGTGTGATGAAGATCGTGTGGCATAGCGGTAACTCATCGGTAAGCGCCACGCTTCATCAGCAATATCAGCCCTATCCCAGCGCTTCATCGCTTCGAGCAGAGGGCGGCTGCTGTAGGGTTTCAATCCCCGCATCCCCAGGAGCTGGCAGGTATCCTCCAGGAGCCGACGATTGTGTTCTGCAATGTAGGGCACTGCGGATGTTTGCGACAGGCTCCTGTACACCCGCTGCCAACTGATCCAGCGTAATGCATCCGGCACGGATGAGATCATCCCCTCTGTCACGTCGCCATCTCTCTCAAGAACCTTCCTGAGCGCTTGCTGCACACCGGTCTTCAGCTCGATGCCGGCTGGCCTGGGCTCCAACGCGTTGGCGGTCAGGACCAATAACCTGAAGTTAAGCCCAGCGCGGTTTGCTTGACGATAGCCGATGGCAAACTCACGGCCAAGTTGATCGTAGGCGTGATCCAGGTGGGACTGATACTTGACCTCCACTAGCACGAACCACTCCGGTGTCCTTATCACCACGTCGGGTTCCGTATCGCCGCGATTGGGCAGATCCTCTTGTTCGGCGAGGTCAAGAAAAACACCGAAGCCCGCCGGGGTGGGATAACGAGGCCAGAAATCGACCTCGGGCTGGCCTTGCTGCACAGGGATCTGTGCCCATCTGCTCAACAGGTGACAGGCAAGGTGGGCAGGCAGATACCGCAGCAGAGCGAAGACGCTGGAGGTGAGGACATCCTCCATCCCCTCGAACTCAGTGGGTAATTTGTGACTAAGCTGGGCTGATAGCATCGGTTCCAACTCCTTCGGAATTTTCAAGCATAGATGGCAATCAGGTCAATCTTACAGCGGCAGATCATCAGGCAACTCCGGATCGATCAACTTGCCACTTCGCCGACCGCCAAGACAGCCTTTGTTCTCCTGATTCGTCACATTGAGCCTCCTTGTCTAGTCGATGTCCTCTCCCAACCAATAGCGATAGGCAGCGAGCCATTCGGCGCTTGTGGGATCGGGACCCAAAACATCTACCGTCGAAAGAGCAACCGTGTACTCCTGATCATCTTTACGCACGCGGGCCATTACTCCTTGCCGATGACCGCTGCGCCTACCATCCAGCCCTACGAGGGTTATTTGCTCACCCAACACCTTACCTTCGAGGGGAAAGGCAAGTTGATCTCCCAACGTGTAAAATATGCCCCAGAAGTACTCCTCTTCGTCGTAACAGTCCACGGCTGCTTCCTCTAGCAAGTCATCTAGTCTAGATTTATCCACAGTCTTACCTCCCTATCCTCACAAATCATACAGCGCCCCCTCCTCCTCCAGCCAGCGGCGGCGCTCCTCGTAGTCCGTAATCAACCGCTCCAGACGCATCCAGAACGCATCCGAGTGCTGCGGCTCGATCAGGTGCGTCAGCTCGTGGGCCACCACGTACTCGATCATCCGGAAGGGCAGCATCGCCACCCGCCAGTGGAAGTACAGATGCCCGCGCCGGTCGGTGGAGCCCCAGCGGTAGCCCATATCCTGGATGTGGATCGGCCCTGGCGTCGCGTCGATGCGGTCGACGAAGCGGTCCAGCGTCCGCTCCAGCACCGGGCGCAGGTGCGCCGTGTACCAGGCAATGAACTGCTCGCGGCCTTCAAGAGCCAGGTCGCGGCGCAGCTCGAACCAGCCGCGGTGGAACCGCAGCGGCGGTCGCTGCTGGGCGCCGTTCACCAGCCGAAGCCGGTAGCTCCGCCCCAGGTAGAAGAAGCCCTCGCCCGGGACGTACTCCTTGCGGGCCCGGGGCCGCGCCTGGCCCGCCTTCTCCTCCAGCTTGGTGTAGACCCAGATCAGGTGCTCCTCGATGAACGCCTCCAGTTCCTCGCGCGGCACGTCCGGCGGCGTCGCCAACACCAGGCTGCCGTCACGGTCGACGATGATCTCCAGCGTGGCCCGCTGGGCGCTCTCGCGGTGCTCGAACGTCAACTCATCGTAGGTCAGCGTCTGCATCGTCATCTTCATCGCACGATCTGTGTGTGATTCGCTTGCGCCGTGCGCAGGATGTCGTCGGCCAATGCCTCTTGCTCCTCGAAGTCCACCAGGTCGTGGTCGTCCAGGTAGCGCACGATGCGCCGGCGCAGCTTCTCCTGGGCCGTGGTCTTGCGCCAGAAATCGACCCGGCTGATCTCGTCCCGGATCTGATCCACCAGCGTCACCGTGGCGTCGGCCAGGCGTTGCCGCTCCTGCGGGGCGGGGTTGCCGTCCGAGGCAGCCTCTACCAGCAGGCGCAGGAAGGGCCGCAGGGTGCGATCCTCACGGCTCATCTCCTCCTGCGTGTCGCGGTATGAGCGGATCAGCTCGCGCAGCGCCTCCACCTGGGCCTCCCAGTTCTCTGCGAAGGTCTGCAGGATCTCCTCCAGCCGCTCGCTCAGCTTCTGGTAGTAGACCGGGTCCTCCTGCCAGTGGCGGCGGATGTGGTGCCGGGTGGCGAATTCCATCTCGGCGGCCTGGGCACGCGGCGAAGGAAGGCCCGACACGTGCTCCTCGAAGTTGGCCGCCAGGATGTCGATGGGCGGCACCTTGGGATCGATGCCCTGGGCCACGACGTACTCGTCGATCAGCCGGCGCACCTTCGCCTCCGCCCCAGCGATGGTCAGGTGCTGGTCGCGGTACCGCTTGGACGCCTTGGTGCGGATCAGACCCAGTTGCTGGGCGTCGTCGACGTAGGGCAGCGCCTCCGGCCGGGGCAGGATGGTGTTGAGCGTCTGGAGGAACTCCCGCAGGGTGACGGTGAAGCGGGCTCGCAGCCGGGCGTCGCGCAGCGCATTCACGCAAGATTCGGTGTCCTGCAGCGAGAACCCGCGCTCAGTGAAGAGCGAGACTACCCGCTGGTACCGGTCCCTCAGCAGCGGGAGCTGGTCCTCGATGGGGCGCAGCGCGTCGTGGATGTCGTTGGCGGTGTAGATCTCCAGCGCCCGGTCGAGGTGCCCGGCCAGCCCCACGTAGTCGACCACCAGCCCCGCCTCCTTCTGGGGATAGGTGCGGTTGACCCGCGCGATGGCCTGCAGCAGTTCGTAGCCCTGCATCGGCCGGTCGACGTAGAGCGCCTGCTCGATCGGGGCGTCGAAGCCGGTGAGCAGCATATTGACCACCACGAGGAGGGCAGTGGTGCCCTCGCCCTTCTGCAGGTCGAACGTGCCTGTCCTGAGCCCGCCGAAGGGCTTCTTGAAGTCGGCCACGTGGGCGTCCTGGCGGCTCTGGCGCGTCCACTGCTTCCAGGAGGGCGGATCGTTTTGGGCGCCGGAGATGACTGTTGCGACCTTCAGACGCTGGATGCGGTCCAGGTGGGGAAGCGCCGCGGCCAGGTCCTCCGGCACGGGTCCGCCGGTCCGAGCCAGCTGCTCCAGCTCCGCCACCAGCTCGTCCCGGGTCTGCACCAGGGCCTTCTGATACCGCACCGCCGCCCGACGGCTGACGGCTACCACCTGGCCCTTGAAGCCATCGGGCATGACGGTGGTCGCGTAGTGGCGCAGCATGTCGCGGGCCTTGGCCGCGATCAACTGCTCGGCCTCCATCACCTCGCGGCTGGTGGCGTACTGCTCGCGGATGTCCCGGATCTCCTCCGCCGTGCGGTCGGCGAAGGTCTCCTCGAAGATGGCGTCCAGCGTCTCGCCGTTCTTCACCGCGCCCTCGACGGTGCGGCCCTCGTAGAGGATGGGCACGGTGGCCTTGTCCTTCTGGGATTTTTCGAGAGTGTAAGTATCGATAAAGGGGTCGATACGCTTCCCTTTACATTGAGTGGGGCCAAAGATGCGGTGGGTGGGTTTCCTGTCCTGCTCCAGGATGGGCGTGCCGGTGAAGCCGATCTTGGCCGCGTTGGGCAGCGCCGCCATCAGCCGGGCGTGGAGCGTGCTGGTGTGCGAGCGATGGGCCTCATCCACCAGCAGCAGGATTTCCTCCGATTCGTTGAGCACGGGAAAGTCACCCTCTGTCATGCCGTCCGGCTTCTGCATCTTCTGGATCATCCCGAAGACCAAGCCAGCGCCTGGTCGGGCGAGCAGATTCCAGAACCCCTCGATGTCCTTGGCCCGCTCGAAGGGCTCGCCGGTCAAGGTCGCCGTCTCGGCCAGTTGCTCCTCCAGTTTGATGCGGTCGGTCATCAGCACGACCTTGTAGCGCCGCAACTCGGGCAGGGTGCGCATCTTGCGGATCAGGAAGACCATGGCCAGGCTCTTGCCGGAGCCCTGTGTGTGCCAAATAATGCCGCTTCGCTGGCCTGGCTCCCGCTGGAGCCGCTCGATGGCCTTTTGCACGGCGCGGAACTGCTGGTAGCGGGGCACGATCTTGACCAGTTGGCCGCCGCTCTGGGTGAAGAGGGTGAAGTTGCGCACGACGTCCAGCAGGTGGGCCGGGCGGAGGGCGCCCTCGATCAGCAACTCTTGGCCATTCAGACTTCCGAAGTTTTCCGAAACTTCGGAAGTCTTGGGATAGACATCCTTCCACGCCAGGTAGTGCTTGTGCGAGGCGCCGACGGTGCCTAGCCGCGCGGTCTCGGAGCAGGTGGCGACCATCAGCTGGGCGTAGCGGAAGGGCCTCTCGGCTCCCTCCGGCTCGCTCACGCCCTCGCGCTGGTTGGAGTAGCGCCGCAGCTGAGTGATGGCCTCGGTCAGCGGGCTCTCGCTGTCCGGGCGCTTGCACTCGACCACGGCCAGGGGGATGCCGTTGACGAAGAGCACCAGGTCCAGCACGATGTAGTCCCGACTGCCGGACGCCCAGGGCGGATCGACGCGGAACTGGTTGACGACCAGGAAGTCATTCCGCGCTGGGTGCTCGTAGTCGATGTAATGGACGGGCACGGCCTTGTCGTCGTCCGGGCCGATGACCTGGGTGCCCTTGATCAGCAGCCGAGTGGCCCGCTTGTTGGCCGCCATCAGCTTGGGCTCCCCCAGCCGCTGGAGGTCGCTCACGGCCTTGGTCAGCCGGGCGTCGTCCAGCCAGGGGTTGCCCTCTTCGTCCAGGTTGATGTGCCGCAGGGCGTCGCGCAGCCGGTCGGTGAGCAGTACCTGGCGGAAGGAGTCACGCTCGGTGAGGTAAGGAACGCCGGTGTCGCCGGGCAGGTAGTCCCAGCCCAGTCGCTGTAGGTGGTCGATGAAGGGCTGTTCGACGTGGACGTATTCGGGAGAGCGTTCCGGTGGCATATGGCTACTCCTTGTTCTCTTTGCAATTCTGTTTCTGTTTCTCAATGTGCGTCAATAGGTCCGCAGGGGAGAGATTGCCGCCCCCCCATAGTTGTAGTAGGCGCTTGAGCGCCGTTGGCCTGAATCACTGAGCCAATGAACCGCTGACAGCACTGAAATGCACGTCGTTCAGTGATCTCAGCGCTCTCAGCGTGTCAGTGGTTCAACCCACCCGCACGCGACCGGTGAGCAGGTCGTCCATCATGCCGCGTTTGACCTGGCGGAGCTTGTCCAGCGTGGCCTCCTCGGCACGGATGCGAGCGTCGTGGGCGTCGAGGACTTCAGCGATGCGGCGTTGTTCCGCCGTTGACGGCAGAGCTGTAACATACTCTCCCATTTCATCGCGATTGATTTTCGGAAAACCGCTGCGCATAGAGACAGCAATAGCAAATCTTGAAAAGTCTTCACCAAGTACCACTGCGAGCAAGAATCGAGAATTTAACTCCTCATAGGGATGCAAAGGATACATATCAGCACTGCACAATCCTACTCGATCCGCCAATGTAGCTTTTTTGAGGTAGGGACGAATCTTGCTGTAGACTACATCGCCGGGTTCGAAGGTGTATTTCCCACTTATTGCCCCCTGTTCCTCCGCAGTCTCTAGTTTTAGAAGACGACCTGTCTCTGACTCTATATGGTCCGGGGCGATGAGAGGCCAATTCTTGTATGGTTCTCTTGTAGGATCCACTTGACCATTAGGAAAAGAAAAATGATCAACCAACTTGGTAACCTCCCACTCCCGCGGAATCCTCCCCAGCGGCGAGTCCCTGAACTGCTCGGGGTGGGCGTCGGGGTCGCGGAGGTTGCCGTCGGCGTCGAGGCCGCGGGTGAGCAGGTCGTGGAGCAGCC
>CAZANJ010000147.1:0-7199 GCA_964486415.1 uncultured Anaerolineales bacterium | reverse complement strand
TCTACCAGTCTACCAATCTACCAGTCTACCAATCTACCAACTATGTATGTTCGTGGAATCCTTTGCCCGCTTTCACGCCCAGGTGACCGGCTCGCACGCGCAAGCGGAGCGGTCGGCTGGGGTGGAAGCGTGGGCCGAGTTCTTCTTCCAGATCGTTTAGCTTCTCAACGACATTATCCAGGCCGATGCGGTCGGCGATGACCAACGGGCCAACCCGGTCGCCACCATAGGTCATACCGGTGCCGGCGACCATGGCCATGTCGATGTCAGTGATAGTAGCGACATTCTCCAGCACGCACATCGCGGCCTCGTTGATCAAGGGGTAAACCAGCCGCTCCACGCTGAAGGGCGTCCCTGTCTCCACCCCGCCGGATGACTGAAGCTCCTCAATCATCCCCTTGACTGCGTCAGATTCGCCGCCGGGATGATCGTAGAAACCGGCGCCGCTCTTCTCACCCATCCGCTCGGCCTCGATGAGCTTCTCGAACAGGCGAGCCGGAGTCATCCGGTCGCCATACTCGGCATAGAGATACTCGCCAACATGCCCGCAGACGTCTATGCCCAGCATATCCATCAGCGTGAAGGGCCCCATCGGCATGCCCCACTTCACCAGAGCACTATCGATCTCGGTGGCCGAGGCCGCCCCTTCCTCCAGCGCCTTGGTCGCCTCGTTAAGATAGGGCATTAGCAGCCGATTGACCAGGAAGCCGGGGCATTCCTGCACCACCACCGGGATCTTACGCAGAGTCTCGGTGAACATCACCACATCATCCTGCGTCTCCCGACCGGTGTCCAGCCCAGGGATGATCTCAACCAGCTTCATCACGTGGGCCGGGTTGAAGAAATGCATGCCGATGACCTTGTGGGGCTTATCCGTGGCCGCCGCCATCTCGGAGATGGACAGCGCCGAGGTGTTGCTGGCAAAAATGGTCTGCTCCGGGCAAGCCTCCTCAAGCTCCTTGAGGACCTGCTTCTTGATCGCCATCTTCTCCGGCACGGCCTCGATGACGATGTCCACATCAGCAAACTCATCATAGGAAAGCGTGGGGGTCACCAGGTCGATCTTGGATTCCATATCGCCCTGGCCCATCTTTCCCTTGTCGACTCGCCGCTGGTAGATGGAGCGGATCTTTTCCATCCCAGTGTCGAGCATCTCTTGATCGATGTCCTTCATCACTACCGGCAAGCCGGCGTAAGTGATGACCTGGGCGATCTCGCCGCCCATCGTCCCAGCACCGACGACTCCTGCTTTGAAGATGTACATTAGCCTTCCTCCTTAGTCGAATAGCGAATGTTGAATGTTGAATGGCGAATGTTGAATGAGTTTGCTATTCTCCATTCTCCATTCTCCATTCTCAAACTACCACGTGGGCAGAGGCATCGCCGCCTCTTGGTCGTCCAGGCGAGCGAAGTAAAGCCATTGATCAGGGTAACTCTTGAAAGCAGCCCGATTAGCCTTGCCCAGCGTATCCCCCAAAAAGTACTCTCCGCTCTCCGGCTCGACGGCCACCACTACAGCGTCCTCCTGCCCCTCCAACTCATCCGCGATTTTCTCGAAAGCTTCCCGGCCCTTGGCTATGAAAGCCTGCCGTGCCTGCTTATCCTGCCAGATCGATACATCTGCCATTGTTCACCCCTCCTATTTTCGTTCGATGATCATCGCGCCGCCCTGACCGCCGCCCACGCAGGCCGTGGCCAGTCCCAACGATGAATCCTGTCTCATCATCTCATAAAGCAGCGTGACCACAATGCGCGTCCCGGTGCAGCCCACCGGATGCCCCAGCGCGATGGCGCCGCCGTTGACGTTGACCTGATCCCAATCCCAGCCTTGATCCTCCAGCTCTATGCCCACGGCCAAGGACTGCGCCGCGAATGCCTCGTTGAGCTCAATCAGATCGATGTCGGTGAGCTCCAGCCCGGCCCGTTCCAGCGCCATAGGCACAGCGTAGGCCGGCCCGATGCCCATAATATCGGGCGGGATGGCGGCATAGGCGTAACTACGAATAGTACAAAGCGGCTCCACTCCCAATTCCTCTGCTTTCTCGGCCGTCATCACAACCACCGCCGACGCGCCATCGGAGATGGGGCAAGCGTTAGCCGGTGTGACGGAACCGCCTTTCTTGAAGACATTGGGGTAAAGGGCGGCCTTCTGCACCGTCAATCCAGGATTGATGCACTCGTCCTCCACGATGTCCTCGTGGCCCACCACTTCACCCGCCACTCGTTTGTAGACTCGGAAGGGCACGATCTCATCCCGGAACTTGCCCATCCGCGTGGCGCGAAAGGCCTTCTGATGACTCTTCACCGCGAACTTGTCCTGCTCCTCCTGGCTGATGTCGTACATCATCGCCAGGTTTTCGGCTGTGTATCCCATAACCTCGTCACAGACCGGGTCGGTGAGCCCCTCCCAGAGCGTGTCTATGAACTTATCGTGGCGCAGCTTGAGTCCCCAACGAGCCCCGCGCACGACATAGGGAGCCGTGGACATGCTCTCCACGCCGCCACAGAGAAACACATCCCCGTCGCCGGCCTGGATGGCTTGATAGGCCATGCTGATGGACATCATACCGGAGACGCAGTTGCGCTGGATGGTGCAGCCTGGCACATGCACAGGCACACCGGCCATCAGCCCAGCCACACGGCCGATGTTGGGTGCGTCGCTCTGCTGACCGATACATCCCACGATGACATCGCTAAACAGATTAGGATCAATGCCCGACCGTTCGATGGCCCCTTGCAAAGCCGTCGCGGCCAAATCCTGGGCTGGGGTTTTACGGAAAGCTCCCCCATGCTTGCCAATCGCCGTGCGACATCCGCTGACGATCACCACTTCCTTCATAATGACCTCCTTCTCTCAATAACTTAGAGCTCCAGAAGCTATCACTTCATTCTGGATACTCACTCCTCCGGGCAACCATCGGAGATACCCCTGATCACCGTTTCCATAGCGGCCCGGCACAGAACTTCCATATCCACTCCAACCATCTCGCGCCGCAACGGATGCTCCACCAGTTGCAGCACGCCGTTCAACGTAGCCCAGAATACACAGGCCGATCTCTTGTGGTCAGAACAATCGAAGAGGCCCTCTTCATTTCCCTGTTTGATAACACGTATCGCCAGGGTCAGCCCCTCCAAACTCGCTTCCAAAATCTCCTGATATGTCTCACGGGGAATGGCCTCCTGAAATCGCCCTCGATCCATAGCCATCAAAAAGGGGAAATACTGAGGTTCTTCCTGGAAAAAACGCAAGTAAGCCCAGCCCAAACGCCTCAATTGCTCATCGGCGGGAAGAGAGGCAGCCTCCGCGCAGGTCCTGTCCAGTTCGCCGACCAGCTCATCGAGCCCTTCTAAAAGCAAATGAGCAAGGATGGCCTCCTTGCTCTCAAAATACAAATATACAGTTCCCTTGCTGACCTCTGCTCGCTCGGCGACGCTATCCACGGTGGTCTTGTAGAAACCGTTCTCGAAAAACGCTCCACGAGCTGCATACAAGATAGATTCCCGACGCTCTTGCTTTTCTCGTTCGCGACGTGCTCTAGTTGCCACTCCCGCGCCCCTTCTATTATAAACTGCCGGTCAGTAACTGACTGACAGTCATTATATAACAAACAAAAAGGACTGTCAACAACTTTGATGTGATTTTCAGACATTTGTCATAATTTCACACCTCTTCGCTCAGGGTAACCTTGCTTGATCTTAGGGTCAAAATATGTATAATTACGATAGTTATAAATATCTAACATTTGCTCTTGAATACAGAACCCGCCGGCGCCATTTGCGCCGGGGAGGAGGCTTTCCGATGAACGGTACAGCTTACAGAAGCACACTCGTCGATGACACCGCGGACAAGATCCGCCAGATGATTTTCAGCGGCGAGATCAAGCCCGGCGAACTACTGCCCTCCCGCAAGGAACTGGCTGAACAGTTCGACGTGGGCATCTCCACCATCCACGAGGCGGTTCAATCCTTATCGACGGTGGGCCTGGTCGAATCCCGCCCCGGGAAGGGCACCTGGGTGCGCCACAACGCGCTCGAAAGCGTCATTCATCCCTCCATCATCATCAACCGCTTCGGCGAGATCGACGCCGAGACCATTTACGAAGCCCGTTTGTTCATCGAGATGGCACTGGCCGAACTGGCCGCGCGGAAGGCCACGCCCGAAGATGTCGAGCAAATCTGGGCCGCCTTGAGCGAAGCACACAAGGTCATCGCGGACGATGAGGATTTCGTCAGCGCGGACTGGGACTTCCACCTCGCCATCGCCGAGGCCGCTCACAACAAGCTGCTTCAGGCATTCTACCACCTGGCGCGTGAACTGCTTCTGGATTTCATAGAGGACGCCATCAGGCTCCCCAACGTCAAGGAGGAAGCGACCGAGTACCACGTCACCCAGGCCCAGGCGATTGAACAGCACGACCCCGAAAAAGCGCGGCAAGCGGCCCTCGACCATATGCTCTACGTCAAAGAGCGGCTGATGGAGAGGAACAACGCCTAACCCAATCTCGTCTGGTCACTGAAATGCTTGACACCCACCAACCCGCGTGATAAAATAATCTAAACTTGCCAAATATCAGATATTTAGTAAATTTGTTATATTGTCCCTCTCGAGTGCAACGCACTTGCAAGACCCAAAGGAGAACACAGTGTACAAACACATTTTCAACACCGTTGATACGCACACCGCCGGCGAGCCGACCCGCGTGGTCGTCGCCGGGGTCCCGTTTCTGCGGGGCACGATGGCGGAGAAGCGGCGTCAGTTGCAGGAGGAGTATGACTTCGTCCGCACGGCCCTGATGCACGAGCCGCGCGGGCACGCCGATATGTTCGGCGCGATCATTATGGAGCCAGCCGATCCAGAAGCCGACATCGGCGTGGTCTTTATGGACACCGGCGGCTACCTGGCGATGTGCGGGCACGGCTCCATCGGCGCAGTCGTGGCCGCGCTGACGACCGGCCTGGTGCCGCTCGAGGAGCCGACGACCGAGGTGCTGATGGATACCCCGGCCGGTCTGGTTCGCGCTCGCGCGGCGGTGGAGAATGGCCGCATCGGTCCGGTTTCGGTGGAGAACGTGCCGGGGTTCCTCTACCGCAGCGGCGTGGAGGTGACGCTGCCCTGGGGCTCGCTGGCGTTCGACATCTCCTTCGGCGGGAACTTCTTCGCCCTGGTGCCAGCGAAGCGCCTGGGGCTGGAGGTCAAACTGGCTCATCTGCCCGAACTGATTCAGAAGGGCATGGTCATCCGCGCCGCCATCGACGAGCAAGTCGAGGTCGTCCATCCCACCCAGCCACACATCAACACCGTCGACTTGGTCGAGATCTACGCGGACCTGGACGGCGAGGAGGCCGACTGCCGCAACGTGGTCATCTTCGGCGAGGCCCAGGCGGATCGCTCCCCCTGCGGCACCGGCACCAGCGCCAAGATGGCAGCGTTATATGCCGAGGGCCAACTGGACTTGCAGCAGCCCTTCGTCAACGAGAGCATCATCGGCACCCGCTTCACCGGGCGCCTGCTGCGGGAGGAGCAGATGGAGGGCCAGACCGTGGTCGTGCCGGAGATCACGGGAAGCGCCTACGTGACCGGCTTTCAGCAGTTCGTGGTGGATCCCCACGATCCACTCAAGTTCGGGTTCCACCTGGCCGGTGGAGCATTTGATAAACCATAAGGAGCGAGTTTGATGATTAACAGCAACTTCACAGCCCAGGTCACCCCGGGCATTCGACTGCTCAGCGATGATCAGAAGAAAGAGGTCCACAGCGCGACGCTGGAACTCCTGCGCCGCACCGGCGTGAAGGTGCTGGTGGGGGAGGTGCGCGATCTGCTGGAGGAGGCCGGCTGCTGGCTCGATGGCGAGCGCGTGCGCATCCCGCCCCACCTGATCGACTGGGCCATTGATGTGGCCCCCAGCCGCGTGGTGCTCTGCGACCGGGACGGCGAGCCGGCGATGACGCTTGAGGGCCGCAAGGGCTACTACGGCACCGGCTCCGACACGCCCTTCGTGCTCGACGCCGAGACCGGCGAGCGCCGCCAGGCTGTTCTTTCCGACGTGGCCAACGTGGCGCGTCTGGTTGACGCCCTGGAGCACATCGACTTCCTGATGTGCATGGGCATCGCGTCCGACGTGACCGAATCGATCTCCGACCTGTACCACTTCCGCGAGATGCTCAGCAACACCACCAAGCCCCTCGTCTACACCGCCTGGGATCGGCAGAACCTGGAGGCGATCGTGGAGATGGCCGAGGCGGTGGCCGGTGGGTCCGAGGCGCTGCGGCGCAGCCCCTTCTGCGCCCTCTACAGCGAGCCGATCTCGCCCCTGACGCACGCCAAGGAGAGCTGCGAGAAGCTGCTCTTCATCGCCGACAAGGGCTTGCCCGTCGTCTACACCCCGGCGGTGATGATCGGTGGCACCGCCCCGGTGACGGTGGCCGGCGCGCTGGTGCAGGCCAACGCCGAGCAGCTCAGCGGCCTGCTGATCACGCAGTTGATCCGCGAGGGCGCGCCCGTGATCGGCGCCGGTGGCATTTTGCACATGGATATGTCGAAGGGGCTGATCTCCTACGCCGCGCCGGAGTTCATGCTGGCGATGACGGCCTTCAGCGAGATGTACCACCACTACGAGATTCCCATCTTCAGCTTCGCCGGTTGCTCCGATGCGAAGATCTTCGATCAGCAGGCGGCGGCCGAGGGCGCGCTGTGGATGCTGCTGACCGCGCTGGGCGGCGGCAACCTGATCCACGACGTGGGTTACGTCGAGTCGGGGATGACGGCCTCCTATCAGCAGTTGGTCAGCATGAACGAGGTGGCCGGGCTGGTGAAGCGCATCATGCGCGGGGTGGAGCTGACGGAGGAGACGGTGCCGCTGGACGTGATCGATCAGGTCGGGCCGGGCGGCCACTTCCTGGGCGAAGAGCACACTTTCGAGCACTTCCGACGGAACTGGTTCCCAGAACTGTTCGACCGCTCGCCGCGGGATGAGTGGGAGCTGGATGGATCGCTCACGCTGGGCGACCGGGCAGCGGCCCGCGTGCGGGAGATACTGGAAGAGCACGAACCGGCGCCGTTGGACGAGGAGATCGCCGCAGCGCTGGACGGTGTGATTGAACGGGCCGAGGAGCGCGTGAAGTAATTGCAGATTTGGTGTATCTACTCAGCCGCTCAAGCCGGATGTGTCATCCAGCGCCTTTTGAACGACATCTTGTCA
>CAZANJ010000146.1:0-7205 GCA_964486415.1 uncultured Anaerolineales bacterium | reverse complement strand
GGGGTTTTCGAAGCGATTCAAAAATCGGCGGGTATGGAAACCCGCCCTACATAGCCAGAGGATGTAGGGCGGGTTTCCATACCCGCCGCCTTGGGGTTGATGAACTTGCCCGACGCCGCAGATCGCTTCTGGTGGCCTCTGGAGGGTCTTGGAACCGCTTCGAATCCCCCTGGGCTTCTTTACTTGCGCAGCCCTACGGTGCGGGGTACAATAATCGATGATACACCTCACTCTTCCAAAAAGCCATGGAATGCCGAGTTAAAAATAAGGAGAGATGACCAATGCCTATGCGAGATGTCTTGGCGCTGATCCTGGGCGGTGGGCAAGGAACGCGACTCTACCCACTGACCCAAATGCGGGCCAAACCGGCTGTTCCGCTGGGCGGCAAATACCGCCTGATCGATGTCCCCATTAGCCACTGCTTGAACTCAGACCTCAATCGTATCTACGTACTTACCCAGTTCCTTTCGGAATCTCTACACCGTCATATTCAAGAGACCTACAAGTTCGATATGTTCTCCGGCGGCTTCGTGCGGGTCATGGCTGCCGAGGAGACCCGCGCGGGCATGGATTGGTATCAGGGCACAGCCGATGCCGTGCGCAAACAACTTTGGCGCCTCTCACACGCGGATGCTGAGGACATATTGATCCTCTCCGGTGATCACCTCTATCGCATGGATTACCGGAATTTTGTTGACCTGCACCGCGAGAAAAGGGCCGATGTGACTATAGCTGTGCAACCTGTCGCCCCCGCCGATGCCCCTCGCTTCGGTATTTTGAAGACCAGTGAGGAAGGTCGCATCACGTCTTTCCACGAGAAACCGGACCCCGATGAGCTAGATGGCCTGGAGAGCATCCCGGAAAGCGACAAGCCCTATATGGCTTCGATGGGAATCTATCTCTTCCGGGCGGATGTGCTTCATGAGATGCTGCGCGATTCCGAAGCCGAGGACTTCGGGAAGGAGATCATCCCCGCCGCCATCGAGAGACATCGCGTTTACGCTTTTCCATTCGATGGCTACTGGGAGGACATCGGGACGGTGCGGGCCTTCTACGAGTCCAACCTGTCGCTTACCCTCCCCGATCCTCCCTTTGACTTCTATGATCTGGAACACCCCATTTATACACATCCCCGCTTCCTGCCGCCCTCCGTCACCAGCGGCGGCTGTGACCTGGAGCGATCGGTGATAGCCGATGGCTGCTTGCTTCGTGGCTCAATAATTAGGGAGTCGGTCATCGGGCTGCGCAGCGCCATCGGCCCGGACGCCAGGGTGGTGAAGACGGTGATGATGGGCGCTGATTTCTACGAGACGTCCGAACAGAAAGCGAAAAACCGTAGCCTGGACCGCCCCAATATCGGCATCGGGCGCGGCTGCAACATCGAGGGTGCCATCATCGACAAGAACGCGCGCATCGGTGAGAATGTCACCATCCGCTCTCATGACCCCCAGGAAGATATGATTGAGACTGAGAATTATGTCATCCGCGACGGCGTAGTCGTCATACCCAAGAACGTCGTCATCCCCGACGGAACTGTGATCTGATGACTGATTGGTAAAATTGTGGGTTGGTAGGTTGGAGATTGGTATAATAGAAAGCCCTACCAACCTCCAACCTCCATTCTCCACTCTTTATTCTTCATTCTCCATTCTCCATTCTTGACAATTCCCTCCCATTGCGTATAATTATGACCCTGGTCAACTTTGTGCTGTGGTCACAAATGCAGGAGGAATGATGAAGCGAAGGGTAGTTTATATTATTTTGGGCCTTCTCGTCGTCGCAGCAGTGGGCGGCGTTTTTGTATGGCAATCACAATCCCAGGGGGAAGCGCCGGAGATTTCCCGCTCCACCACCGTCGAGCGGGGCGACCTGAGTGTGGCCGTCTCCGCCAGCGGGAAGATCAAACCAGAGCAACGTGTCAATCTGACCTTCGAAGCGCCCGACAGGGTGGCCGAAGTGCTGATTGAGGTCGCGGATGAGGTCCAGATCGGCGATGTATTGGCCCGATTGGATACACGCTCCCTCGAACTCCAGGTGGAACAGTCCCAAGCGGCTTTGGCATCGGCCGAGGCGCAACTGGCTCAGGTTAAGGCCAGCCCTCGACCTGGCGAGATCGAGCAAGCTGAGGCCAACCTGCGCGCCGCCGAGGCCAGACTCAGCGCCGCCGCCGCTAATCGGGATCAGGTCAAGGGCGGCCCTACCGAAGCCCAAATCGCTGCTGCCGAGGCCCAGGTGGCAGCGGCGAACACGGAGCGAGAACTGGCCCAGGACGCTTACGATGACATCAAGGAAGGCGGAACGCAGAAGGAACAGGCAAACTACGATCTCTACACCGCCAAGAAAAAACTGACCGCCGCCCAGGCCGAGCTCGACCGCTTGCTTGCGGGGGCGGATACCGAGGAACTCCGCGCCGCCAACGCCGACGTCTGGGCCGCCGCCGCACAGCGCGACGCAGCGCAGGCCCAGCTCGATTTGCTGTTAGCCGGTCCCACCGAGGAGGACATCGCCGACGCCGAGGCGAAGGTCGCACAGGCCCAGACTGCGTTGGAGCTGACCGAACTCTCGTTGGAACGCGCCACACTGGAAGCGCCCTTCGACGGTGTCGTCTCTGAGGTCAATGTCAAGGCCGGCGAGATGGCCCCGACCGGACGCCCTGCCATAGTGTTGCTCGACCCCAAGAGCTTCCACATCACCATCAGCGTGGACGAGATGGACGTGGCCCAACTTTCGGAGGGACAATCCGCCGAAGTGGTGCCCGATGCGTTTCCAGAAGTCCTCATCACGGGCGCCGTAGAGAGCATCGCGCCCATCGCCACGCTCGAAGGGGGCGTGGTGGCCTACGATGTCGTCATCGCGCTGGCGCCTACCGAGGTGCCCATCCGCACCGACATGACGGCCAACACGACCATCTGGGTGGAGGAACTGACCGACGTGTTGAAGATCCCCACCTGGGTGGTGCGCGTGGATCGAGACACTGGACAGACCTACGTTCACCGTCGCGCAGGACAGAATATCGAGCGCGTGGACGTGGAGCTAGGAGCGCGCTATGAGGGCGCCGTTCAGGTGCTCGCTGGCCTCTCCGAAGGCGACGAATTGGTCTGGCTCGATCAACCGGCCCTCGGCTTTGGGGCACGGTAGATGTCTTCTCAGTATAGCAAGGCGGCTCCCACGCCACCGGATTTTGAGAGGATAGGGGAGGGGTTTTGATGAGAAAAACGATTATTTACGTGATTTTGGCCCTGATAGTAGTCGCGGCCATCGTCGCGGTGGTGATGTGGCGAACACAATCGCCCGCCTCGTCAGCGGAAGAGGAGATACGCTCCGCCGTCGTGGAGCGCGGCCCGATGGAGGTGGTGATCACAGTCAGCGGACACGTCGAGCCCGGCGAGCGCGTAGGGCTCTCTTTCGAGCTGCCGGGTCGCGTGGCCGACGTGGCAGTGGAGGTCGGGGATCGAGTCGAGGCCGGCGATGTGCTGGCGAGCCTGGATACCGAGCGCCCCACCCTCCAGGTGAAGCAAGCCGAGGCCAACCTGGCTTCCGCCCAGGCCCAATTGGCGAAGCTCAAGGCCGGGCCAAGAGCCGAGGAAGTCGAGGCGGCCGAGGCGAATCTCGAAGCCGCCGATGCGCAGGTGAGCGCTGCGGCCGCCAATCGGGATCAGCTTGAGGGCGGCCCCGACGAGGCGCAGATCGCTTCCGCCGAGGCTAATCTGGCCTCCTCGCTCACGCAACAGAAGAAGGCCAAGGATTGGCACGATGCGACTATGAAGTGCTTCGACATCGACCGCACCTTCACCCTGCCCGATGGCAGCGTCGAGAGAATCAACAAGACCATCTGTCCCCTGCTCGGCATCCCCGAGGAGCAAGCGCGTTATAATCTCGAAGCCGCCGAAGCGGGGCTGGAGGCCGCTCAAGCTAGCCTCGAAGAGGTGCAGGCCGGCGCCAATGAAGATCAGATCCGCGCCCTGCGTGCCAACGTCTCGGCCGCCGCCGCCCAGCGGGACGCGACCCAGGCCCAGCTCAAGTTGCTGCTGGATGGCCCCACCGATGAGCAGATCGCGGCCGTCGAGGCCCAGGTCGAACAAGCCCGTGTCGCATTGGAGCAAGCCCGACTCTCGCTGGAGCAAGCCACCTTGGAGGCCCCTTTAGACGGCATCGTAGCCAGAGTTGACCTCACGACCGGGGAGATGGCCGCGGGCGGATTGCCCGTCATCACGTTGATCGACGCCTCCGGCTATCGCGTCTCCGTCAGTGTGGACGAGATGGATGTGGGGCAGATCGAAAAAGGACAGACAGTCGAGGTCGAATTTGACGCGCTTCCAGGTGTGGTCGTCCCCGGTGACATCACGCGCATCGCGCCGGCGGCCGAGCTGAGTGGCGGCGTGGTCGCCTACGATGTCATTATCACCCTGTCTCCGACCGATAAGCTCATCCGCGCCGATATGACGGCCAACGCGACCATATTGATAAAGGAACTGCCCGACGCATTGAAGATTCCCACCTGGGCCGTGCGCGTTGACCGCGACACAGGGCAAACTTACGTGCATCGGCAAGCGGGCGAAAAGATCGAGCGCGTGGACATCGAGTTGGGCGCCCGAGATGAGGGAATCGTTCAAGTGCTCAGCGGCCTCACCGAGAGCGATAAAATTGTCCGACTTCCCGAAGCGGAGACCTTCCAATTCGAAAACCCGTAGGTCAAACCTGCAACGTTGAAACAAAAATGGAACCAGTTATAGAGTTAAGAGACATCACGAAAGTTTACCAGATGGGCGAGATGAAAGTGCATGCGCTGCGCGGCGTCTCGCTGGAAGTGGAGAGGGACGAGATCATGACCATCATGGGCCCCTCCGGCTCCGGCAAATCCACCATGATGAACATCATCGGTTGCCTGGATCAGCCCTCATCCGGCACTTACCTTTTGGAGGGCGAGGATGTGAGCCGCCTTCACGATGACCAACTAGCCGCCATCCGCAACCGCCGCATCGGATTCGTCTTCCAGACCTTCAATCTCCTGGCGCGCACCACGGCGCTCGAAAATGTGATGCTACCTTTGATCTACGCCGGCACGGGGCGGGCGGAGCGCCGAGAGCGTGCGCAGGAGGCATTGGAGACGGTCGGACTGGGCCATCGGCTGGATCATCTGCCGACGGAGCTCTCCGGCGGTCAGCAGCAGCGCGTGGCTATCGCGCGGGCGCTGGTGAGCAACCCTTCTATCATATTGGCCGACGAGCCGACCGGGAACCTCGACAGCAAGTCGGGCGAGGAGGTGATGGCGGTGCTACAAGGCCTCAACCGCGAGCGCGGCATCCTGGTGGTGCTGGTGACCCATGATCCAATGATCGCGCAGCACACAGAGCGCATCATCCACCTGCACGACGGGGAGATCACCCACAACGAGAAAGTGGCGGAGCCTCTCGTGGCAAAGCCGGGGGGCGGCGGAGCATGAAATTTCTGGAGAGCGTGCGCATAGCATTTCGCGCATTGGCGGCCAATAAAATGCGGGCGGCCCTGACGATGTTGGGCATCATCATCGGCGTCGGCGCGGTCATCACGCTGATGTCGGCCGGCGAGGGCGTCTCCGTCTACATCGAGGAGCGCTTCCAGGGCATCGGCTCCAACCTGCTCTTCGTCCTGCCTGGATCGGAGGAGGAGGCATTTTCGGGGCCGCCAGGTACGGCTGTGGGTGGCGCAGAATTGACCAACGATGACGCGGAGGCCTTGCGCGATCCCGTCCGCGCCCCAGATGTGGTAGCAGTCGCTCCTTCCGTATCGAACGCGACCATCGTCGCTACCACCAAGAAGGACATGTTCACCCAGGTGGATGGCGTCACCCCGGATTATGCCCAGGTGCGCAACTGGTTTCCGGAGGCGGGCGCTTTCATCAGCCAAGTCGATTTAGATAGCCAGGCGCGGGTCGCCGTGCTGGGGCAGACGGTCGTGGAGAAAATTTTCCCCGATAACCCCTACCCGCTGGGACAAATGGTGAAGATCAATGATATTCCCTTCCGCGTCGTCGGCGTGATGGAGGAGAAGGGCGGTTCCAGCTTCGGTGACGAGGATGATGTGGTCTTCGTACCGTTGACGACGGCCCAGGCGCGACTTTTCTCCTCCCGCAGCCGGTCGGGTGAGTACACAGTCTCCGCCATCCTGATCCAGGCGCTGAGCGAGGAGCGCATGGACGCGGCTTCGGAGCAGATAGCGATAATCCTGCGCGAGCAGCACGAGATTGATTTCAGCGATGAGGATGATTTCTCCATCGTCAGTCAGGCCGACATCATCGACGTCTTCGGCGAGATCACGGGCGTGCTGACCATTTTCCTGGGCGCCATCGCGGGCATCAGCCTGCTGGTCGGCGGCATCGGGATTATGAACATCATGCTGGTCTCGGTGACGGAGCGCACGCGAGAGATCGGATTGCGCAAGGCGGTCGGGGCGCGGCGGCGGGACATCCTTTGGCAATTCCTGCTGGAGGCGATGACGCTCTCCCTGATCGGGGGGCTGGTGGGCATCGGACTGGGCGCGTTGGGCGCGACCATCATCTCACAGTTGATCGATGGCTTCAGCGCCATCGTCACGCCCCAGTCGGTCCTGCTGGCGACGACCTTCTCCGCAGCGGTGGGGTTGGTATTCGGCGTCTACCCGGCGCGGCGGGCCTCGCTCCTGAACCCCATCGACGCGCTGCGATATGAGTGAGGTGAAAGTGAGCCAGACGGCGGGAAGTTCAAGCCGGGAGCGTTTGTGGGCCAACTTGGCCTTGTTGCTGGTGGCGGCGATTTGGGGCAGCGCTTTCGTGGCCCAGCGGCTGGGGCTGGAAAAGATGGGCCCTTTCGCCTTCAACGCCGTGCGCTTCGCGGTGGGCGCTCTGGTTCTGCTGCCCATCCATTGGGCCCGCTCGCGGGCGAGCAAGGCGAAGGGAGAAAGCCAGAAGCCTCTCTCCCTTCGCTCCGCTGAACTGCGCGGCGGGTTGCTGCTGGGATTATTGCTCTTCGCCGGAGCCTCATTCCAGCAGATCGGGCTGATCTACACCACCGCCGGCAAGGCCGGTTTCATCACCGGATTGTACATCGTCATCGTGCCGCTGCTCCTGGCGCTGGTCTGGCGGGAGCGGGTGGAATGGAGCAGTTGGCTGGGAGCGGGGCTGGCCCTCGTGGGGCTGTTCCTGCTCAGCCAACAGGAACTTGGCGGGCTGGGCGACCACAAGGGATCGC
>CAZANJ010000145.1:3936-7257 GCA_964486415.1 uncultured Anaerolineales bacterium | reverse complement strand
AATAAGTGGAACTCAAGCGCTCGGTCAGGCTGGGAGTAGGCAGCGGCCCACCTTCCGGATAGATCTCGTCCATGCCCTCCAGTCTATCGAGACGATCGCGCCATTGATCGCGGGTGTCCCCAGAGGGACGGTAGAGCTCATCGTCCTCCTCAAAATCGAGGCCCAAAGGGCGATAGATGGGATTCTGGGAAGCTGTGGGTTCAAACTCGATCCATCCCAGACCGGGGAAGTAAACCTCGACCCAGGCGTGGGCGTTTTGCTGACGCACCAGATAGGTGTTGCTCTGGAGCTGCTGATCGCCCTGGGAGAAGCCAACGGCCAGCCGCGCCGGTATCCCCACCGAGCGAAGCAGGATGACCTCGGCCGAGGCGTAATAATTGCAAAAGCCCTCGCGCAGATCGAAGAGGAACCAATCCAAGGGCTCCTGGCCGGCCGGGACGGAGCCGGTGATAGTCTCGCTGTAACGGATGACCGTGCGCAGGTAATCGGTGATGGAGGAAGCGACATCGTAAGCCGTCTCCTCACCGAACGCGATCTGCCGCGCCAACTCCCGCATGCGCGGCGTGATGGTGGAGGGAATCTTCAAATATCGTTCGACGACCCAGTCCGGATAGTCAGCCCCGGCCTCCCGCAGTTGGGAGATGGTGACGCTGGCGATAGCGGAGCGGGCGGAATAAGATTCGCCGGCCGGCAGAGGAGGCATGGCATGCAGGGCGGCCAGATCGACCGCGCCGTCGGGATTTTGGGCCAGGTCGACATCGACGCGGCGATTGACCCACAGCGGCTGCGGGGCGGCGTAGAGCGTGACGCGCGGGATGGGGGAGGTGAAGGTAAAAGTTATCTCTCGACGCCCCTCCAAAGAATCTATAGAGGAATCTATGGAAGAACCTATGGATGGGGAAAGATCGAAATCCGAAAGGCCGAACTCGGAAGGCTCGACCGTGCGCGTGGTGGTGAGGGCCGTGCTGCTCCATTGGCCATCGGCGTAATGATCGTAGACGCGGGCACGCCAATAATAGCGCTCGCCGGGGGCCTGACCGGGGGGAGCCTGGACCGCCAGGACGAGGGCGTCGGTGAGCTTCCTTCCACGGCCCAGGGGGAAGCTGTCGCTGTAGTAATCGGCGACGGTGATCACGCCGCCCTGACGGCGGAGAGAGGCGAAGATTTCGTCCGAACGCTCCCGCCAGGGGCGGATGACCTTTTGCCACATCTCTCTGGCATCCGGCAAGGATTCCGCCACGACGGGCGCGGCCCAGGCCAACAGGATGATGAGCGCGGTAACGCCCACGATGACGTAGCTGAAATCGAGGGCGGCCAGCGGCGGCACACGGGTATCAGTCTGCTGCCATCGCGCGTTGAGGCGCAGGTAGGTCAGGCGAGCGATCAGCAAAAGAGAAAGAGCCAGATATGCGGCCAGATACCACGTTCGACGCAGGACATAGGGATCGGAGGTGTGGATCATGATCAACGTCAGGCCAGAGGGCAGTACGACGCGCCATGCATCCCCGTGACGCACCAGGTTGTAACCGGCGTACACCCCCAAAAGCCAGAAGAGACAAGCCATACTACAGAGAAAAAGCATTGGGTCTTGAATAGGCTCCCGTCGCACCAGTTGGCCAAGGGTGCTGAGCAGCCGCCCGCCCAGGATGATCAGTCTGTCACTCCAAAGGGCCTCCTCCGAGATATGTTCCAGCGTGAGGCCCAGTTGCCAGGGGACGGCGAACAGGCCGTATGCGGAAGCGAAGAAAATGACCAGGCCGGAGGAGAAGCAGCTCCGCCCCAGGAGCAGGCCGGCGATCCCCCCGAAAAAGGCCAAGGTCTGCACCAGGCGCAGGTGATCGACCCACTCGGTGGCGATCAACCTGCCGGTGGCGGTGAATAGGCTGATTAACAGCAGCAAAACGGCGGGCCAGTCCCACCAGCGGAAGTGGGTGGGCGCTTGTGATCGTTTGGCTTCAGGCGTCATAAGGCCGACCTCCGCGCTATTCTGATCTTCGTATCTCGCACCGCTATGCTCAGCGCCTTGCCCAGGTCTTCCCCCCTCGCCACGCGGCAAACCGGCGCACCAAAGGCCGCGATGGTCTCCGCCAAATCATCCGCGCCCGGCGGGCCGCCGAAGGATTCCGGATCCAGCAGGACTACCACGGGGCGCACGCCACGCCGGGACAGAAGATCCACCGCCAGCGCGACCTCCGGCTGGACGGAGGGCGTGATCAAGATCGTCGTACTGCCGCGCGGCAACTGCTGCGCCTGGGCCGTCGCCAGGGCGGAGATGGGCAGATCGCCCCGCGCGTGCAAGGGAGCCAGCAACTCCAACATCTTCCCCAACTGCCGCCCACCACGGTCGGGCGGCAAGACGCTCATGCCGTGGGCGGAGGCTTGATGGTAGCTGACTAATCCCACCGCACGCCCACGGCGCAGGAAATGACGTCCCAGGGAGGCCGCGATGCTCACGGCATACTCCTCCGTCGAAGGCGGCAACTCGACCTCCTCCCAGGGGTGCCAGGAAGCGCCGACGGCCATCTCCGGGAGGGAGTAGGGATGCTCGGCCTGCACGCTCCGATCCGCGTCCAGGAAAATCCAAACCTCCGCCAGCGGGTCCAGCTCGAACTCCTTGACCATCATCTTGTTTTTTCGCGCCGTGCTCGGCCAATGGATGCGGTTCAAGGAATCGCCCGGCACGTAATCGCGCACGCTAGAGGCATTGGGCGTCACTTGGTGGGTGCGAAGGCGCAGCGCTTCCCCGCCCGGCAGCAGGCCCGGCGGGCTGGGGAAGGTGTGAATTTCCACCATCATGGGGTAGACCAGCAGGGTGGCGTCCGAGGGGATGGCGGAACTGACGGGGAAAAGGCCGAAGAGATCGCCCGAGATCAACATCGTCGGCCCCAACGAGAACATTCCACGCTGCACCAGGCGCGTTCGCGCACGATAGGTGCGGCGCTCGCCGCGCCCTAACAAAGTGACGACGCGCGATCCCCGAGAGCCTGGTAGCTCAGACTGATCGCGCACCTCTAGCCACAGGCGTGGCAGGCGCCCCTCATTCCGGATCTCGAAGCGCTCTTCGAAGACCTGGCCCACGTAGGCGCGTATCATGCGCGCGCTGCGCTGCAAATGCACTTTGCGCAACGCCAGTTTGGACCAAACCCAGCTTATGGATACCAGAAAGGCCCACAGGTAGCTCAGACGCAGGTAAATGGGCGAACCGGTCACTATCAGAGCCAGCAGGCTCAGGACTAACAAGATCAGTATAATGCGTAGGGATGTGGTCATATTTTGGATTGCAGATTGCAGATTGCGGATTGCGAAAAAGCAGCGTCATCC
>CAZANJ010000145.1:0-3836 GCA_964486415.1 uncultured Anaerolineales bacterium | reverse complement strand
CATATTTTGGATTGCAGATTGCAGATTGCGGATTGCGAAAAAGCAGCGTCATCCGGCATTCGTCATTCGTCAATACTGCGTCTCGCGGCCCATTATCATGAGGGCCAAGGTAAGGGCACGGCCCGCTTGCTCCAGTTTTTCCTCCGAGATGGTTTCCAGTGTGTCCGCCGCTGTGCCGGCGGTCGCTCGCCAGCCCTCCCAGCTCAAGCCGACGCGCGGGGCCTCTTGACCGCCCTCGTAGGCGCTTTTCTCCTCGAAGATGATGCTAATATCCACCGCCTCGCCGCCCCTGCGAACGTTGGCACCCACTTGACGGGCGGACTGTTCGAGGAGGTCGGCTAGACGGATGCTGCCTCCGGCCGAGACAATCAGGCTATCGCCAGCTCCCGCGCCCACTCCCCGCAGGTCGACCACGGCTTCGATATCAAAGCTTGAGGAGAAGCCGGCCTTGGCCTCCAGGAATCGCTCCACATCGGGAGGGGAGACGGGTTCTCCGCCCTCCAACCCCTCGGCGCTGTAGGCCACGAAAAGAAAGGTCTTGTAGGGCTGGTAGCCGGTCTCTTGCATGGTGCGGATGGCCTCCAGCATGACGGCCACACCGCTGGCGTTGTCGTTGGCCGCCGGGTGGAAAACTCCATCTGGACTGAGCGGCGGCGTATCGTACTGGGCCATCACCACGATCATGCGGTTGTTGATGCCGCCGTAGCGGCTGTCGGATGAGCCGGTGATGTGACCGAGGACGTGCCGGACCGGTTCCTCGCGCACGGTGCCCTCCACAGCCATCGAGACCGTGCTCTCTGTCGGCAGTTCAAAGATTCCGTTCAAGCCCAGATTATCGTCTATGTCGCGCAGATCGGCGGCGGTGTGGTCCGTGCCCTCCAGCAATCGATCAGCCACCTCCTCACTGATCCACAATTTCGGTCGATCCCCGCCGCGCTCCCGGTTGACGCCGAAAGTCTCATAGCGCGGATCGCGCGACGAGAGTGTGTGACGGCGCTCCAGATTCAATGGATCATCCACGATGACGAGTATGCCAGCGCAGGGCACCTCGTGGAGATAACTGGCCTCCACCTCAGAGGGGACCAGAAGGATTTCACCGGAATAATCAAGGCCCTCCAAAGCCTTGTAACTCCTGACCATGGCTCCGGCCCTGGTCACATCCCCCAAAGCCAAGCCGCGCACTTTACCTTCCGCCCGCCCGATGTTGCGCACCTCACCCAGATATTCGACAAAGTCTTGTCGGTAGGTCAACTGGGGCCCGCCATCCTCGATGACCAACTCTGGGACACTATCTAGCTGTTCAAAGGAACGTTTCCGCGTCTGAAAGTAGTTCAACGCCTCGCCGGCCGGGTCGACTCCCAGGTCACGCATTTGCTGCGCGATGTGAAGAGCGGCGGGCTCCATCCCCTCCGAGCCCAGGGAGCGTCCCTCCAGCACAGGGTGCGAGAGGCCCTGGACGCGAGCGTAGGCCCATTGCTCATCGAAATTGTTGGCTTGACCACGGTAGAAAGCGATGGCGCCGGTGTTCGCCTGCACCCAACTCACCCCGAAGACCAGGAGCGCCGCTGCGGCCAAAGTGTAGCGGTTCACCAGGCGCGTGATGCCCACGCCCACGGTCTCCACCAGGCGGCGCATTCCCTCGCCGAAGAAGTTGAAGCCCAGGATGGCGATGAAGAAAGCGAAGCCGGGATAGATGGCCATCCAGGGGTAGGAGCGGGCGTAACGGCGAATGTTGCTGAGCAAAGCGCCCCACTCCGGCACATCGGAGTAATGGTAGGGGGCGGAAAAGACGTCCAGCTCGGCGAAAGCGCCGCCGCCGATAAAGATGCCCACGAAGCCCAATTCGCCCAGGAGCATCAGCACGGCGCCCATCTCCAAGGCCGCCAGGGAGATGATGGCCGAGAGCAAGTTTGGCATGACGTGGCTGACGATGATGCGCGGCGTGGTCAGGCCCATCGCCACCGCGCTTTCGATGTAGAGTTTGGGCCTGATGCTCATCACCTCGCCGCGCACGAATTGCATTACCTCACCCCAGCCCACCAGGCAGAGGGCGATGACAAAGGGGCGGAAACCCTGCCGAATCCCCAGGGCCAGGATGAACATCATCGCCAGGAGCAAAGTGGGGAAAGCCGCGATAACCTCGGCCAGGGCCATCAGCACTCGGTCTAACCAGCTTCCGCTAAACCAGCCGGCCAGGGAGCCCAAAATTATGCCAATCGCGACCCGAGCCGCCACCACCAGTGTCGCCAGAAGCAGCGTCTGCTGGGCGCCGGCCAGGATGAGGCTCATCATGTCACGGCCCAGCACATCGGTGCCCCAGGGATAGACGTCGTCGGGTTCAAAGGGGGGAACGGAGAGTTCACCATCGACATAGGTCAAGCCGCGTGTGGTGTAGGGGCTGTGGGGCGCCAATCTCGGCCCCGCCAGGAAAACGACGAATAAACCCACCAGGAGGACGGCCCCGATCACGAAAGGGATGTTAGCCACGGTGGCCTGGAACCAGGAGCGCAATCGCTCCCAGCGGTACTTCCCCGGGTCGATCTCGAAATCCTCGCCACGATCCTCCAAAAGCGCGCGGAAGGGACTGCTGGCCTCTTCAGTTCGATCTCTGGAAAGCAAGCGGTTGAGGGGATTATGGGCCAGCCAATTTCGCGCCTCGGCCCAGATGGATTTGAGAGCCTCCGTCAATTTTCCTCGCTCTCCCGAAGCGCGAGAGCCGTTGCCCTCACGCAGCCGGGGGTCGATGAAGCGATAGGCCACTTCGAGGAGCAAATTCACCAGGATGAACAAGATGCCCAAGCAGAGCACCAGGGCCACGGTCAAGTTATCATCCTGACGCGAGATCGCCTTCAGCAGCGTGAAGCCGACTCCGGGCCAACTGAAGAAGAACTCCACCACCGGCAAGCTGCTCAATGAGAAGCGCAATGATACTCCCACCGTGGTCAAGATGGGGATCGCGGCGTTTCTGATCACGTGGCGCAACATGACCAGGAGCTCCCGTAAGCCCTTGCTACGAGCGGTGCGGACGTAGTCCTGCTCCAAGACATCGCTCACAGTCACGTAGGTGACGCGGTAGATCTGCGCGATGGGGCGAGCGGCCAGCACCAGCGCGGGGAGGATCATGTGCGCATCCCAACCGAAGCCTCCGACGGGCACCACGCGCCGGCCCAGGGTGCGCGTCAAGCGGATGGCCCCCAGTTGTAGAAGCAGGGCGGCGAAGAAGCTCGGCACGGAGACGCCGGCGATGGAGATCAAAATGGTCAGCAAGGACCAGCCAGAGCGCTTGCGCCATGCGGCCCAGATTCCCAGGGGAACGCCGATCAAGGTAGCGAAGATCAAAGAGGCGGCCAACAAGCCCAGGCTTTTGCTCAGCGTCGCCGGTACTACCTCGGCGACGGTGACGGGGAGGCGCGTCACGCTTCCGGCCCTTGAAAAGCCCAGTTCCCCCCGGATCAGTCGGCCCAAGTATTCAATTGTCTTTGAAACTGCCTGGCCCACCGCCGGGTAGAAATCCACGTTTTGGGCCATGCTCAATCCCAGGTAGCTCAGGAAAATAATGGCGATTAAGACCAAAACTCCAAAGGCCAACCGCTGGGCTACGAAAAAGCCAATGTTAAGCAACAACTCCCGTTTTTGGGAACGGGGCACCTCGCGCTCCATTGTCTCTACAGACATCAAATATTGTCCTCCATTCACTCTCAATTACTCGACGATACCTCACTATACAACTCACATTGCCTTAATTTACCCAAGAAATTGGACTCAGGTTCAATTCAATCCTGGGGATTCGAAGCGGTTCCAAGGCCCTCCAGAGGCCGCCAGAGGCTTTCTGTGGC
>CAZANJ010000144.1:0-7282 GCA_964486415.1 uncultured Anaerolineales bacterium | reverse complement strand
CGGGGGTTGGGCTTCTACCCCAAGGTGAAGTCCGTGCTAATTAAACGTCAAGGGGTTTGAGGGGGAGTGTCACGGATGACGGAAATGGACGATGGGAGCGCGGTCGTTATCGTGCATTTCTAATATCCGTGGTACTCTCGCTCTATCAATTAGGAGCCACAAATGCCACACGACATCATCGACAACCGTGACGAGAAATTGATCGACCACATCCGACAGATTCTGCCCGGCTGCCAAGCGGCAAGGTTCGCCGTCGGCTATTTTTTCCTCTCCGGGCTGGAGGCGGTGGCCGACCGCTTGGCCAACGTCCAGGAGCTGCGCCTGCTGATCGGTAACACCTCCAGCCGCCAGACCATCGAGCAGATCGCCGAGGGTTACCGCCGCCTGGAGCAGGTGGAACGCGCCGCCGAGGCCCAGGTTTACCCCACGCGCGTCGAGATGGCACGCGCGGTCGAGGCTACCGCCGCCAACGTCGGTCAGGCCGCCGCGCTGATGGACCAGAGCGACGAGGCCGAGCGAGTGGTGGATACCCTCGTGCGCCTGATCGAGGAGGAGCGGCTTCAGGTGCGCGTCTACACCAAGGGCCGTCTCCACGCCAAGGCCTACATCTTCGACTACGGCCCGGTCTACGACGTTCAAGGTCAGCCCCTGCCCCGCGAGGAGCAGGGCATCGCCATCGCCGGTTCCAGCAATTTCACCCTGTCCGGCGTCACCTCCAACACCGAGCTCAACGTCATGGTGCATGGCAACGCCAACCACGCCGCGCTGACCGATTGGTTCAATGAGCTCTGGGATGAGGCCCAGGACTTCGAGGCTCACCTGATGCGCGAGCTGCGTCAATCCTGGCCTATGGCCCAGGTCACGCCCTACGAGGTCTACCTCAAGACCCTCTATGAATTGGTGCGCAGGGAGGATGTGGAGGGTGAACTGAGCGCTGGGCTAGCGGGTCCCGCTGCGCTTATGACCTCGGTGCTGACCGAGTTTCAGCGCCGGGCCGTGCGGCAAGCGGTGCAGATGATTCGCCGTTATAACGGCTGCTTCGTTTCCGACGTGGTCGGTCTGGGCAAGTCCTACGTCGGGGCGGCCATCCTCAAACATTTCCAGCGCACCGAGCGGGCCCGTCCGCTCATCATCTGCCCGGCCTCCTTGGTGGAGATGTGGGAGCACTACAACGATGCCTACCAGCTCGATGCGCGGGTGCTCTCGATGGGCAAGCTGCGCGAGGATGAGCGCTACGGCGCCGGTTGGATGGTCCAGGATGATCAGTACCGCTATCGTGACTTCGTGCTGGTCGACGAGAGCCATAATTTCCGTAATACCGACACGCAGCGCTACCGCGTGCTCCAGACCTTCCTCGGCAGCGGCGATAAGCGCTGTGTGCTGCTCACCGCCACGCCGCGCAATAAGTCGGTGTGGGACATCTACCACCAGATCAAACTCTTCCACCGGCGGGATGTGACCCGTTTGCCCATCGATCCGCCCCACCTGGGGGAATATTTCAGACTGGTCGAATCCGGTGAGCGGCGGCTGCCCGATCTGTTGGGCGAGCTGCTGATCCGCCGCACGCGCAACCACGTTTTGCGCTGGTATGGCTACGACGCCGAGACCGATCAGCGCGTCGATCCCGACAACTTCTCCCCCTACCGCGCGGGCGAGCGACGGGCCTACGTGCTGGTCGGCGGCGAGCGAAACTTCTTTCCCCGGCGCAAGCTGCGCACCATCGAGTATAGCATCGAGGCCGCCTACCGGGGCCTGTACCAGGAACTGCGCGGCTACCTGGGCGCTCCCTCTCCCTCTGAGGGGGAGCGCTGGGGTGGGGGTGAGTGTCTGACCTACGCTCGCTACGGCCTCTGGCGCTACGTGAAACCCCAGAAGCGGGATCAAGCGCCCTACATCGACCTGCAACGGGCGGGGGCCAACCTGCGCGGCCTGATGCGCATCATGCTCTTCAAGCGCTTCGAGTCGAGCATCCACGCTTTCCGGGAGACTGTGCGTCGTATGTTGCGCACCCATCGGCGCTTCCTGGTCGCGCTGGATCAGGGCATCGTCCCGGCTGGCGATGAGGCGCAAGCACTGCTTTACGAATCGGATCAGGAGGAGGAACAGGCGCTGATAGACGCCCTGGCCGAAGTCACAGGTGAAGGAACTTCAGCCGGGCGCTACGACATCCGTGATTTCGACGGGCAGGCGCTGCGCGATGACATCGAGCATGACATCCGCATCTTTGACCGAATGCTGGCCCTGGTCGAGCCCATCACGCCGGAGCAGGACGCCAAGCTGCGCACGCTGAAGGAATGGCTGGCACGCCCGGGGCTGCGCAAGGGCAAGCGCTTGATCTTCACCCAATATGCTGATACCGCGCAGTATCTCTACGACCATCTGGACCCCGGCGACGAGCGGGCCGATATCGAGGTGATCTACAGCGGGGACAAGAGCCGGGCCTCCATCGTGGGCCGCTTTGCGCCTCGGTCCAATCCACAACACCGTCCACCGGAGGGTGCGCCTGGCGGCATGGCCGAAATCAATACGCTCGTGGCCACTGATGTGCTGGCCGAGGGGCTCAATCTTCAGGACTGTGACAAGGTGATCAACTACGATCTGCACTGGAATCCGGTGCGCCTCATCCAGCGCTTCGGGCGCATCGACCGCATTGGTTCCGAGCACGACGAGGTTTACGCCTACAACTTCCTGCCGGAGACGGGGCTGGAGGAGAATCTGGGCCTGCGGGAGAAGCTGGAGCGGCGCATTGAGGAGATTCACGAGAGCATCGGCGAGGACGCGGCGATCCTGGAGCCCGGCGAGCGGCTTAACGAGGAGGCGATGTACACCATCTACACGCAGGGCGACATCGGGCGTCACGAGGCGGACGATGGGGAGGAGTTTATCGATCTGAACGAGGCGTTGGAGATCGTGCGGCAGCTCCGGGAGGATGATCCGGAGCTGTATCGGCGCATCACGGGCTTGCGCGATGGCATTCGCTGCGCTCGGAGGGCCGATCAGGATGGTTCGGTCATCTTCTGCCGCGCCGGGCGGTATCGGCAACTCTTCCTGGTCGATGATGAGGGTGAGGTCATCACGCGGGAGATTCCGCGTATTCTCAATCTGCTGCGCTGTGAGCCGGATACGCCGAGCGAGCCCCTGCCGGAGGGATACAACGCTCTGGTGATGGAGGTCAAGCGCCGTTTTGACAGGGAGGTGGAAGCCCGTCGGGCCGAGCAGCAGCACACCGTCTCCCTGACCCGCGCTCAGCAGTATGTGAGGCGCGAGCTGCGCTTGCTCTACAGTCAGACCGAGGATGAGGAACTGCGGCAGCAGATCGCGGCGCTGGAGGCGGCCTTCCGGCAGCCCGGCCCGTTGCCGGCGGTGCGCAGTGAGCTGAATCGCATCAAGCGCGAGGGACTGAGCGGCGAACCTTTATTGGAGGCCCTCACCAGCCTCTATCACCTCCACGGGTTGGACGTGATGTCAACGCAAGATGATGCGGCTGACGAGGGAGATGAAGAGATGCCGCTGATTGTTTGTAGCGAGGCGTTGGTCTGAGCAGCCGCTCAGGGGACAATAACCAGCTTGCCGAAGAACTGCTTCTTCTTGAAATCGGCTTGCGCTTGTTTTATGGCCTCAAGTGGGTAGGCCTTGGCCAATAGTGGTTTCAGCTTACGGGCCTCAATGTACCTCACTAAATCAAGGAACTCCTGACGGGTTCCGAGTGTCGAGCCGATGATCTCCAGATGCTTCAGATAGACCGTCCGCAGATCAAGGCGCACTATGGGGCCAGCGATAGCCCCAACAGTTACATACCGGCCCTTCTTGCGCAGCAAGCGCAGCAGAGTGGAGAACATCTCTCCCCCGACTACATCCGCCACAACGTCGATGGGCTGCCCCGCTGTCGCCTCCGTGACGGCCTCATACAGATTTCCTCTACCGCGCGTAACGATGACTTCCGCTCCGAGCTGGCGCATTCTCCCCTCTTTGCCGGGACCGACGATGGCCACAACTTTCGCTCCGCGAATGTGGGCCAATTGAACCAGGCCGGATCCCACGCCGCCCGAGGCGCCCGTAATCAAAACCGTCTCCCCTGATTCGAGCCGGGCGCGATTCAGCATGTGCTCCCCGGTCAGGTAAGCGGTTGGAAAGGTGGCAAGCTCGGCGTCGCTCAGCGGGGAGTTGATCGCGTGCGCGTTGCTCGCTGGTGCTGCGGTGTACTCGGCAAAGCCGCCATCCCGCTCACTACCCATAAACCTCGCCTCAAGAAGCCCTTCATCATCGCCGGTGTAGAGGGTTGGATTAAGGAGCACGCGCTCGCCCACGCGGGAGGGAGATACGTTTGAGCCCACGGCCTCGATGTGCCCCACGATGTCTGCTCCCTGAATACGGGGGAATTCCATCGGTTCAGGGGGCCAGACCGAGCCCGCATTGGGCTCAAGCTCGCTGCCGTAAGCCCCCTCACGAGTCCAGACGTCGGTATTATTCACACCACAAGCGCCGACCCGTATCAGCACATCATCAGGTCCCACTTTGGGCAGCGGCACGTCCTCCCTGTATTCCAGTTTATCAGGCCCACCATATCCGGTGAGCCAGACTGCTCTCATATAGCGTTTGCTCATTGGGTTCTCCGTGTTAGTTTATGTGTATCCGTTTGCCCCTCCGAGGTGCCGCGTTGGCGAAGGTTGGGTGTCCCTTAGAGAGGCCATAAAAGCGGCACTGTGATGATGGCGATGAGATAGATCAGCAAGCTCAACAACATTCCCACTTTGGGGAAGTCGAAGAATCGATATTGGCCTGGGCCGTAGACCAGCAGACAAGAGGGTTCTAACGGTGTCAGGAAGGAACAACTGGCTGCTAGGGCGATCATGATGGCGAAGCTACGCGGGTTCAGGTTCAGTTGATGGGCCGCCTGGAGGGCGATCGGTAGCACCAAGGCCGCAGCGGCTTGATTGGACATCGGCTGCGTGAGCAATACCGTCATGACGAAGAAGGCCGAGAGCAGCCAGATCGGGCTTGAAGACCCCATGACTTTCAAGATTTGCTCGGCCAGGAAGCGTGCTGCCCCTGTGGTCTCCATCGCCGTACCCAGGCCAAGCATGCAAGCGATTAGAATCAGCACCGTCCAGTTGACCCGGCTATATGCCTCGCTGGGCGTGATACAGCGTGTGGCCAAGACCAGTAGCGCTCCGAGCAGCATGGCGACCGAAAGCGGGAGCACGTTGGCCGTGGCAATGACCAGAGTGCCAAAAAAGATGGCCAGGGCGATTGGAGCTCGTTTCTTCTTGGGTCGCGCTCTCTCGGTTGAGCTGAGGATGCGGAAGAGGTCTTTATTCTCCATCGTTCGAATTCGCTTGCGATCCCCTTGTACCACCAGCACGTCCGCGGTCCTCAAGCGCAGATGGCTCATCTTGCGCGTGAGCGTCTCGCCGTGCCGATTGATAGCCAGCACCTGTAGCCCATAGCTGTTGCGGAAGTCAAGGGCTTTCAGTGTGCGCCCGATCAAGGGTGAGCCCGGCACGAGGATGACCTCTTCCAGAGCGATATGTTCGCTTTCCAGATCGTCGACGGCGAACTTGACCTCGGCCCGGATGTCGACGTCGTTCCGGTTCTCGGTGCGTAGAATACAATCGCGTCTCCCCTCAACCAAGAGGACATCGTTTTTCTCCAGTTGGGTAGTTGCTTGAGGGAAGATGTAGCGTGTGTCGTCGCGGATGATGCGCAGCACTTTTAGATCAAGATCGCATCCCAGGCGTGCTTCCTGCAAAGTCTGCCCGATCAGGGATGATCCATTGGGTATCAGCATCTCCGAGAGGTACAGGCGGTTGCTCAAATCCTTTGTCTCGTCGCTCGGAATCCGATCCGGGACTAGATGGCGTCCGATGAAGAGCATGTATACCAGGCCGATAATGGCGATGGGGATGCCAACCGGCGCCAGCTCGAACATGCGGATGGAGGGCATACCGTAGCTGTCCATCATACCACTCACGACGATGTTTGTGGAGGTTCCGATCAAAGTGATGGAACTGGCGAGAATCGAGGCGAAGGCCAGGGGCATCAAAAACTTGGCCGGGCTGAGCCCTTCGCGTCGCGCCAGCCCGACTGCGATGGGCAAGAAGAAGGCGGTCGCTGCTGTGTTGCTCATAAAAGCGCCTACGACCACGGCGGCGACCATCACCATGGCGAGTATTTGAATTGGGTTGGAATCGGTGCGACGCAAGATCGCATTGCCTGCCAGGTCAGTCACGCCAGTGCGATCCAATGCTGCCATCAAGATCAGCAGGCCAAACATCATGAGCACGACGTCGCTGCTGAATCCGACGAAAGCTTTCTCCGAGGGCAATAGGCCCGTGAGGGTAAGGAATAGCAGAAGTCCCAGCGCAGTCACCTCGGCGGGGATTTTTTCAATGGAAAAGAGCACCATTGCCGCGACGATGGTGCCAATCAGAAGTGGTATCTGTATATCTGCGAACATCTGGGAGTTACCTCCTGAGGGTAGCTGGGCTTGCGGAGTTCTTACATAGGAAGGGGGCGAAAGAGAGGCAGTTTGGAGGTTATCTGCTAGCTGCTGAATGCGCTTGCAGCCAGACCGCCATTTCCTCCAGTTCCATATCCCCTGTGGTCACTTGTCTGGTGAAATCTAGCAGCTCCTCGTTGCTGGCTGTGAGGGTGTGACCGTTCAGCTCTATAAAGATGCCAGCAGCCGTTATCGCGGTGCGCTTGTTGCCATCCACAAGTGGATGATTCTTAACAAGCGAGTGCATCAGCGCGGCCGTTTTGCTCCATAGGTCAGGATAGAGATCCTCGCTGCCAAATGATGCTTGAGGGCGTGCTACCGCCGATTCCAGTAGACCCATGGCGCGTACGCCATCGCTGCCGCCAGTGCGCTGGATCAGCCGTCTGTGCAATATCAATACCTCTTCGACTGTGAGGTACTTCAACGTTACTCCTCAGCCAGGGTTTCCAGAGCCGGTTGATACCTTTCAATGAACTGATCCACCTGATCCAAGAAGCCAGGACGCACGCCGGGCAAAGTGGTTGGAATGAGGACGATGTGAGTGCGTTCTGCATCGACCGTGACGGTCACCTCATCGCCCAACTCCAATCCGGTGGCCTCCAATACCTCCGGTGGGAGTGAGACCACGGCACTATTTCCGGTGCGGAAAATTTTTCGTCCCATTTGAGCCTCCTTACAAAGTACTTACATTGTAAGTATATCATACCTCTTGGGCGGGTCAAGGTCGGCTTCGGGTTTTCGAAGCGATTCAAAAATCGGCGGGTATGGAAACCCGCCCTACAT
>CAZANJ010000143.1:5658-7304 GCA_964486415.1 uncultured Anaerolineales bacterium | reverse complement strand
GCATTGGGTGAGTCCATCAACCCCAAGACGGCGGGTATGGAAACCCGCCCTACATCCTCTGGCTATGTAGGGCGGGTTTCCATACCCGCCGATTTTTGAAGAGTGACCGCTGAGCTGCTTCGTCACCATCTATGGCACGTGTGATGAGTTCAGTGTGATTCATTGGTCTATTACTATATACACAGGCAGATGTAGTTTTGTGAGATTAGGAAGGGGGGAGCTTGCAAAGTCTACTCGCTGATCATCAGCGTCTTCGACCGCGGAAAAGAAGCCGTAACGGGGTGCCGGTGAATGCATGGGCTTGCCGAATGCGGTTCTCCAGGTAGCGCTCATAGCTGAAGTGCACCAGCTTGGGATCGTTGACGTGGAAAACGAAGGTCGGGGGATCGACCTCCGGCTGGCTGGCGTAGTATATCTTGAGCCGCCTACCCCGTTTGCTGGGCGGTGCGTGATAAGCTGTGGCATCCTGCACTATTCGATTAAGCTCGCTAGTGGGAATGCGATGGAAACGGGCCTCCCGCACCTCCAAGGCCGTCGGCAATACTTGCTTCACCCGCTGCCCTGTGAGCGCAGAGATGAACAGCACCGGCACGTAGTCGAGGAAGCGAAGCGCATGCCTCACCCAACCGGTGTACTCCACCATGGTGTGGCTATCTTTATCCACAAGATCCCATTTGTTAATCAACACCACCACGCTGGCCCACTCATCGAGGATGAACCCGGCGACACGTTTATCCTGGGCCCTGACTCCCTGGTAGCCATCGATCACCAAGAGGGCCACATCGGCACGCCGGATAGCCCGCATCGCCCGCAGCACGCTGTAATACTCCACCCCTCGCTCGATTTTGCCGCGCCTCCTAATGCCGGCTGTATCGATCAATGTGATAGGCACGTTATCCCACTCCAAAAACGTATCGATGGCATCCCGAGTGGTGCCAGGCACCGGGCTGACGATGGCCCGCTCTTCGCCAATCAGCTTGTTCAGGAGCGATGACTTCCCGACGTTGGGTCGACCGACAATGGCAAATCCGGCTCGATCCGATTCTATCTCTGGCTCGACAGGAGGGAGCACATCGACCACATCGTCCAGCAAGTCCCCCACCCCGATGCCATGGAGCGCGGAGACAGGATAGACGTCGCTCAGGCCTAACTCGTAGAACTCCAAAGCGTCCTGACGTCGGCGCTGGTTATCGACCTTGTTGACGACCAGGAAAACGGGACATTCGGCACGGCGCAAAATATCAGCCACTTCTTTATCACCGGCGGTCAGACCGCTGATCGCATCTGTGACAAAGATGATCGCATCGGCCTCCTGGATGGCTAGCTCTGCTTGCACACGCATCAGCGGAATATAAGGGGCAGAATCTTGAGCCAACACACGCTCAGGACCAGGGCGCTTTCCCGCCATAACTGTCTCTGGCAACACCTCGACCCCGCCGGTGTCAACTACGTCAAAGGCCACTCCATTCCACTCCGCAGTGGCATAGATCCGATCACGGGTAGTGCCAGGATCTTCATGCACCACGGCTATCCTGCGGCCCACGATGCGATTGAAGAGCGTCGATTTACCCACGTTGGGGCGACCTACCAGAGCAACGATGCTTCGCTTAGTTGCAGATTGTGATTCTTGCAATTCATCATTCATC
>CAZANJ010000143.1:0-5558 GCA_964486415.1 uncultured Anaerolineales bacterium | reverse complement strand
CCGTGGGCGTTGTAGCCACTGAGATTTCCACCTGCACCGTGGCCGGTATGATGCTCCGCGCTATGACACCTTCCGGTACAATAACTTGTGGCTCTATCTGATGGGTGCCCAAGGACAATTCAAACAGATCAAGAACCACGCGCACATTCTCGGCATCCAAGGCTTCCAGCATAGGCAATGGACCACCCAGGATGACCTCTACGGTTTCTGGCGAAAGTGTGGTGGTCAGTCCGGGCTCCAGACCCTGTACCCCCGGCGCTATTTCCATCGTCAAACTACTCTCAATAGCTTCGATAAAAACGCGCACCTCCACTTGTTGCCCGCGCACGACGGCGACATTTTCGGGTACGTTGAGTGCAGGCCGCACACTCACATCCTCCTGAGCTCCTTCCACGTCAATCGCCTCCGTCTCAATGAACCCCTGAAGCGCGGTCAAGACATCCGGGGCACCAAAGACGGTGACAGTGGGCGGGTCGACAGAAATATCTGTAACGCGATAATCAAGAGCAACCTCACCCTCCAGGATGACCTTCACTGCCAAGGGACGGTAATACCCGGAAGGTTCAATGGGAACGCGAACACTCACTACTTCCGGCGTCATTGAGACGTTGGAGACAGGCTGTCCTTCTGCATCGCGTGGCTCCAGTTGAAGCTCCTGCTCTACATCAGCGTCCGCGTTATTCACAGAGATTGCAGCGAAAGCTTCGACAACTTTAGTAACGTAGCTGGTAGGGCCTTTAACCGTCATCTCACGCACATCTAGAACCACCGATCTTCTAAGATAACCCAACGCCGGCTCACCCTCCACCTGGACGTGCACGGGCACTGAGCGCTTCGACTCTGCATCCACTCTAAAAGTGACAGATTGTGGCTCAAACGAGACGATGCGTGAGGGCTCCTTTTCCAAATCGACCTGGACAGGGACCTGATGCTCGCCCGGTGACAGGCCCGCCAAATTGACCACTGCGTTGAAATCGCTGACTCTCAGATTCTCCCAGATCGATTGAGGAGCGCGAACGGTCACGTGTACAGACTCGGCAGAGCGCTCGATGATGAGCTTATCCTCCGGCAAGGCGACCGGCGTGATCGGTATGGCCTGGGAATAGCGCTCCTCCAGGGTAGGATCTCCCTCCTCCAGGGCCACGAACCAAGCCAGGGTGGCCAGCACGAGGGCCATGATCATCAAGGGGAAATTACTCACCAGCCAACGCAGCACAGACTTCAACCGGCGCCCCCTCCCAACAGTTGCTGGATGCGAGCTCTCCAGCGAGGCCAAGCTCGTTCCAAGGCCGGCTGGTAAAAGGCAAAGAGCACTTTTTCCAACCGATTGGCATCCAGGTTACGAACGATACGACCGTTATGTGTGATGGAGATAGCTCCTCGCTCCTCGGAGACGACGACGGCGATGGCATCGCTCTCTTCCGTGACGCCGATGCCCGCTCGATGGCGCAGTCCCAATTGCCGATCGGCAAGGAAGGCCGTAGAAAGGGGCAAGACACAGGCAGCCGCCGACACACGTCCATGCTGCACGATGACCGCGCCGTCATGCAAGGTGGTGTGAGGATCAAATATGTTCATCAGCAATTCATAGGTGATAGCAGCATCCAGATAGACCCCGCTATCCGCGAACTCTTGCAAGCCGGTTTCACGCTCCAAGACGATGAGTGCGCCATGCTTACGCTCGGCGAGAGCGCGGCTCGCTTCAGCGATAGTAGAAAGTATTTCCTCCAGCTCATCCCGATTCCCCGTGGTCCATCCGAAAAGCGACCCTGGGCGCCCCAGTCGCTCCAGTGCGCGGCGCAATTCTGGCTGAAAGACAACGGGTACGGCGACCAGTAAGGCGGGGAGGGCCCTCTGTGTCAACCAACCGAAGGCGCGAAGACGTATCACACCGCTCAGCAGGACAACGAGGAGGGTGAGGAAAATTACCCCACGCAGCAAAGGTACAGCGCGGGTTCCGCGTACCAGATAAAAAAGCCAAAAGAATATGAAAGCTACAAGCAGGATATCGAGAACGTCTATCCAACCCAGCCGCTGCACGTACCATAGAAGATCAGACATACTGGCGCTCTACATCAGGCTACACAAAAAGATAGATCACTCCAACTGTTCCAACAATTGACGATAACTTTCAATGTTGGGAGGATTAAGGGCAATAATAGCCTGGATAGTAGATCGGGCTTCTTTAGGCCGTCCGGCATTCAACTGCAAATCACCTAGCCTGTCCAGATGTTCCAGAGCCTGTTCACTATGCCCAGCATTGAGATGAGCCTGCGCCAAACGGGCGCGGATGGGGATGTTATCGGGCCATCTCTCAACCGCGTCATCCAAGACAGCAAAGACGCGATCAGACCTATCATCTTCTCGATAGATTTTCAGCAGGCTATCAAGCTCCTTGATAGCCACTTTTGGACGGTTGAAACGATAGTAAAGATCCATCAAGCTCAAGTGGGCCCGCTCGTCATCGGGCGCGAGCTCACGGATGCGTTCATAAACGCCAAGCGCATGCTTCCAATCCACCCGCTGCATGTCGAGGTCCCCTATCTTGTGCAAGATACGAACCTCCCACCGGCGTTCCGGATCCCCTCTGGGTGCCAGCCGCAACGCCTCTTGGTAGATCTCACGAGCTTGTCCCATCTGCGCCAGGTGATAGTAACTATCGGCCATCATCAGGTAATGGTCCAGAGCCCGATCAATCTCACCATGGCTGACGAGTAGATCGATCAGCTTGGCCCGCACTGCGATGTCCATCGGCACGACTTTCAAGACGCGCTCGTATACCGCCACAGCCTGGCGAATGTTGCCCCGCATCCGATAGGTATTACCGATAGCGTTGAACTTAGACATCGCTGTATCTGTCTTACCCATCGCCAGAAACACTTGGCCCAGTTGCCAGTGGATAGGCAAGTAACTCGGAGCTTGCCCCAACGCATAATAACATTCCTCGACAGCGGCATAGAACAGGCCCCGTTTGACATACTCCTGGGACAATGCTATTGATTCGAGAATCCGCTCTGAGCCAGGAACAGTGAGCATCTCGGCCAAGCTCAAGGAAGGCCCATCCTGAGCCAGCTCATCAAGCCGTTGACGCGCCGACTTGACCTTGTCCTCCCATCCCTGCTCGCTGAGGAAGACGACCAGGGCGTTCATGAACTCAATCGCCCGCTCTTGATCTCCCTTAGTGATGTAGCCATCAGCCAGATGCTCGTAGAGTTGAATCAAATCATCCGCCTGACCACGTCGCACCGTCGACAAATCCACTATCTTGAGAGCTTCAACGAAATGCTCCAGCGCCTCGTCGATGCGCCCCAAAGCGCGGTGACACTCTCCCAAGGCAAAATGGCTGCCCAATCTATAGTCCGGTTGGGTTATCGCTCGCTCGAATTGACTGATCGCCTCCTTGAAACGCAACTGCTCTTGATAGAGCAACCCCAGGCTGAAATGCACAGCCGGTCGATCAACACCTGCTTTCTCGACCGCTTCATAGGCCTCGATTGCATCTTCAACCTTCCCCCTGGTCTGAGCATCAAGCGCCCGGCCGATCAGCATATCAGTCTCCATCTTGCTGAGTTGAGGCATCGCCGTAGACGCTTCTTCCTCCTCATCCTCAAAAACACTCTCAGCAATGTCCTCGATAGCTATATCACGAGCTTTCTCGACAGGACTGCCCCGTTCTTTCGCTTTCGTCGTTTCGGCCTCAGATGGAGTAGCAGACCCCTCCCAATCGATGTCGGTCAGCCCCTCTATGCCTACCTGTCCTGCTTCTTCCTCGGTCATCTCTGCATCCGATTCAGCAGCCGTTTGCGAGGTTCCACCATAACGCAAGTTGTCAAGCAGAGTCAGCACTTGAGTGTTGCGCGCGTCCAACTTGAGGGCGTGCTGACAGATTTGGATGGCGTAATCGATCTGGCCTTGCTCCTGGTAGATGTGGGCCAAGGCCAGACATTCCCCCACCGCCTCTTCAACCTGACGTTGCTGCTGATAATGGCGAAGTAAATTTACGTGCGGTTTGACACAATGGGAACAGGCACGAGCTGCGTCCTGCCAGCGTTCCAGCGCCAGATGATCGGCCTGCTGCTTGAGGTAGCTCTCGGCCGAAGCGAGGTAGGCATCAGCAGCAGATTCTCCCTTACCCAATTGCTCCCACGCTCTGCCTATACGCTCGAGAAGCACCGGATCTTCCGGCACAAACTCCTTGGCCCGCTGATAGGCATCCAACGCTTCCTCCGGTTGGCCCAATCTGGAGTAGGCTATCCCCAGCCCGACGAGCGCATTCGAGTCATCCGGGAACTCCGTTAGCGCTTGCTGATAAGCCTCAACAGCCCTAGGCCAGTCCTTATCCCACGCAGCATCAGTGGCCATCCGCATCGCATCTCTGAAGGCTTCGCGATTTCTCGCCACGCTTCCTCCCTCCCCGCACAAGTCTGCAAGTTACAAGTTGCAAGTTGCAAGTTGCAATCTGCAATCTGCAATCTGCAACCTGCTACTTGCTATCCCATTAGCTTAACCAGAATAGCTTTCTGAGCGTGCATACGATTTTCCGCCTGAGTCCACAACACGGAATGGGGGCCATCACAGACTCCATCCGTGATTTCTTGTCCACGGTGAGCGGGCAAGCAATGCATCACGATCACATCCGGTTCAGCCTCACCGACCAATGCCTCATTAACTTGATAAGGCTGGAAGATACGCGCACGCTCTTCGGCCTCCTCCTCCTGCCCCATCGAAGCCCACACATCGGTGTAGATCACGTCCGCCCCGGCAACCGCTTCGTGGGGATCGGTGGTCGCCAGCAAAGAGCTGCCACTGGTCGCGGCGAACTCCTGCCCCTGTGCCCAAACTTCATCGTCCAGTTCGTAACCTGGCGGTGCAGAAATTGCGAAATCCATCCCCAGCATCGTCGCCGCGAAAAGCAAAGAGGTCGACACATTATTGCCATCGCCAATGAAGGTAAGCCGCCGCCCTTCCAGACCCCAACCCTTATTCTCGATTATGGTCAGAAAATCCGAGAGGGCTTGACAGGGGTGATTGTAGTCGGAAAGGCCGTTGATGACCGGCACCTGGGAATACTCGGCCAGAGTGAGTATATCCTCGTGACCGAAGACGCGGGCCATAACACCATCCACGTAACGTGAGAAAACACGTGAAACGTCGGGCACGCTCTCCCGCTCCCCCAACTGGATTTCAAAAGGTGAGAGATAAAGCGCCAGTCCGCCCAGATGGATCATCCCCATCTCGAAGGAGACGCGGGTGCGCAGCGAGGGCTTCTGAAAGATCATGCCCAGTGTCTTGCCCTTGAGAAGCGGTTCATTGCCGCCATCTTTCCACTCATCCTTCAAGTCAATTGCCAAGTTAAGCAATTCGCGCAACTGCTCCGGTGTGAGATCGGTCAAACTGAGAAAATGCTCCATTTTTACCTCCATTTGTTACGATTATGTTACCTGGATTAAATTATCAAGCCTCAAACTCGATGGGAAGTATACCACAAGCCAAGTGGGAATAAAAGCAAGTGGAAGTTAGGGAAATCGTAGCAGTTCCAAAGCCCTCCAGAGGCCACC
>CAZANJ010000142.1:6084-7316 GCA_964486415.1 uncultured Anaerolineales bacterium | reverse complement strand
CCCGATTCACCAGCAAAATCGCTTTACCACGAAAATTTATGGGAGGGATCACTAGTCATCGCCGGTCAAGACTTGCGCGAGGACATCCATCCCCCGGTCGACCAGCGCGAGATCGGCCTGGGAGCCCATATGACCGATGCGGAAGACGTGACCGGACAGCGGCCCCAGTGAGCCCGCGACTACCATACCGCGCTCGCGCAGATGCCGATCCAGCTCCTCCCAGCCCATATCGGGCACGCGAAGCGCCGTGACGGTGGGCGAGCAGCCCGCTTCGTCCACCGGATAGAGGCTCAGGCCCATCTCTCTGGCCCGCTCCCGGCAATGGTGCGCCACTCGCTCGTGGCGGGCGTAGACCTGCTCCAATCCCTCCTCCAGAACCAGGCGACCGGCCTCGTGGAGCGCGGCCAAGCTGGCCCAGGCCGGCGTGTAGGGGAACCAGCCCTTCTCCAGCGCGTCGCGATAGGGGAGCAGGGCGTCATAGCCGGGATAGTCCACCGCGCCGATGATGTCCCACGCCCGCTCGCTGACCGCCACCGCCGCCAGATCGGGGAAAGCGGACAACGCCTTCTGGCTTCCGATCAGGCACAAATCGATGTGCCACTCATCGGCCAGGACGGGAGCGCCGGCCGCGCTCGCAACAGTGTCCACGTAGTAGAGCTCAACCCCGTACTGCTCCACCAGCTCGCCGACCTGAGCGACAGGGTTCAAGGTCCCCGAAGGGGTCTCACAGTGAACGGCGGTCACCATCCTGGGGCGAAAGCTGCGGATCTCATCCTCCACCCGCTCCGGCCGGATAATCTCATCGTAGCCGAACTCGACCCAGCGCACATCGGCGCCAATCGCAGCGGCCATCTCGCCGATGCCATAGCCAAAGACGCCCGTGCTCACCGCCAGGACGCGCTCGCCGGGCCGGATGCAGCTCTTGAGCGCACCCCACAGGGCGATCATTCCCTCGCCCGTCATAATCGCGACCTGATTTTGGGTGTTCAGGATGGCACGCAGTTGATCTTGGACTGCGGCGTAAAGCTGACCGTATTCGGGCTCCAGGTCGGCGGAACCGTAATCGGTCAGATAGGCGCGACGTACGGAATCGGGCACGCGGGTCGGGCCGGGAACCAGGGGAATATCATAAGTCAACATCGCTCCTCCTCGGAGAATGCGGCAACAACATCCGGGCGGGCACAGAGACCCGCCCCTACAATGCTCGCGTCGGATAGCCATATCCGGCGGCT